>NZ_NEVB01000209.1:0-19927 GCF_002259925.1 Aeromonas sp. A35_P
GTTAATAAAGATCGTCGCGATTTAACACTCTGATAAAATCGCTTCGAGTTTTATCTGGCCATGGAGTTTGGCCGCAACATTTCATCTCAGCAAACAAGGATTTCGTGATGATTGATACGGACATCAAGTTGCAGTGGCACCTGGATGCACTGCCAGCAGGCACCCTGAACCCATTGCAGGGCTTCTTCGGGCGGCTGCCGGTTGATCCCTACATTCAAGGCAGCTTTCGCCAGCGCCGCTACGGCCGGGTGGAGAAAGAGGGCTCCCGCTTTCAGCCCCTCGACAACGGCGTCTTCTTTCAGGCGGCCGCCATCAACAAGTTTCTGGGGGATGTGCCCAGAACCTATGCCGAGCTGGAGCCTGCCTTCGTCGCTCACCCCTCCTTTATACAGTTGCTGAAACTGTTCGCCCGCCACACCCGGCTGGAAGACGGTCAGGCCATCGGCATTCACCAGATATCGTCACCGGCGAAGGAGAGAGCGTCCCGCCCGCGCCGGAGGGGGTGCACCAGGATGGCTTTGACTTCATCGGGGTCTTCTTCTGCGGCAGTGAAGGGGTCAGCGGCGGCGCCTTGCAGCTCTATCATGGATTAAAAGAACAACCATTTTTCCAACAACAATTAAACGTCGGTGAGTATCTGATCCTGGATGATCGCCGTTTCTATCACAATGCCGCCCCCATTCTGCCCCTGGGCCCACACCGGGGACATTGGGACGTGATCGTGCTAACTGCTTGAAAAATGGCGCGTGAACCCCTGTTCACGCCCCATTCATCCCGCCTCTGGCCCACTAAACAACCGCGCAACATCTGGCAAACATGTATTGTGAAACAAAATTTCTTTTGTTCTTTTGTTACACATGATCCAGATCAAGTTTTTCTGAGTCAGCCCCGCTCTATAATCGACTCAGAAAGCGATTTAGTAAGGCATGTAAATACCCCGTTGTGGTGATTCTGTTCTTGACAGGGCATCTATAATTGCCGGGCATTGCCAAGGTCTTACTAAACAGTTTTCAAATCATCAGGAGATAAACATGGCAGTAACCAATTTGGCTGAACTGGATGCACTGGTTGCCCGCGTCAAAGAAGCGCAGCGTGAATTCGCCAGCTTCTCGCAAGAGCAGGTAGACAAGATCTTCCGTGCCGCCGCCCTGGCCGCCAACAACGCCCGTATCCCCCTGGCCCAGATGGCCGTGGAAGAGTCCGGTATGGGCATCATCGAAGACAAGGTTATCAAGAACCACTTCGCCTCCGAATACATCTACAACAAGTACAAAGAAGAGAAGACCTGCGGCATCCTCAGCGAAGATGACGAGATGGGTACCATCACCATCGCCGAGCCGGTAGGCATCATCTGCGGTATCGTACCGACCACCAACCCGACCTCCACCGCGATCTTCAAGTCCCTGATCTCTCTGAAGACCCGCAACGCCATCATCTTCTCCCCGCACCCCCGTGCCAAGAACTCCACCAATACCGCTGCCAAGCTGGTACTGGATGCAGCCATTGCCGCCGGTGCCCCGAAAGACATCATCGGCTGGATTGACCAACCCTCTGTTGAGCTCTCCAACGCCCTGATGAAGCACAACGACATCAACCTGATCCTGGCCACCGGTGGCCCGGGCATGGTGAAGGCCGCCTACTCCTCCGGCAAACCCGCCATCGGCGTAGGTGCCGGTAACGTACCGGTCGTCATCGACGAAACCGCCGATGTGAAGCGTGCCGTCGCCTCCATCCTGATGTCCAAGACCTTCGACAACGGCGTGGTCTGTGCCTCCGAGCAAGCCGCCATCGTGGTCGACTCCGTCTACGACCAGGTGAAAGAGCGTTTCGCCACTCACAATGGTTATGTGCTGTCCAAGGAAGAAGCCGACAAGGTCCGCAAGGTCATCCTGATCAACGGCGCCATGAACGCCAACATCGTGGGTCAGCCTGCGGTCAAGATCGCCGAAATGTCTGGCGTCACCGTGCCTGCCAACACCAAGATCCTGATCGGTGAAGGCGTGAAGATCTGTGAAGAGGAAGAGTTCGCTCACGAGAAGCTCTCCCCGACCCTGGGTCTGTTCCGTGCCAAGAACTTCGAAGAAGCCGTCGAGATGGCCTGCGACATGGTCAACCTGGGCGGTATCGGCCACACCTCCGGTCTCTATACCGACCAGGATCGCAACGCCGACCGCATCAAGTACTTCGGCGACAAGATGAAGACTGCCCGTATCCTGATCAACACCCCGACCACTCAGGGTGGTATCGGTGACCTGTACAACTTCGCGATGGCACCGTCTCTGACGCTGGGCTGCGGCTCCTGGGGTGGCAACTCCATCTCCGAGAACGTGGGTCCCAAGCACCTGATCAACAAGAAGACAGTCGCAAAACGGGCAGAAAACATGCTGTGGCACAAACTTCCGAAATCCATCTACTTCCGTCGTGGCTCCCTGCCGATCGCCCTGGGCGACCTGGAAGGCAAGAAGCGCGCCATGATCGTGACCGACCGCTTCCTGTTCAACAACGGCTACGCCGACGAAGTGGTTCGTCTGCTCAAGGGCCTGAAGATGGAAGTGGAAGTGTTCTACGAAGTTGAAGCCGACCCGACCCTGTCCGTAGTGCGCAAGGGTGCCGAAATGGCCAACTCCTTCAAGCCGGACGTGATCGTCGCCCTGGGCGGTGGTTCACCGATGGATGCGGCCAAGATCATGTGGGTGATGTACGAGCACCCGAACACCGCGTTCGAAGATCTGGCCATGCGCTTCATGGACATCCGCAAGCGTATCTACAAGTTCCCGAAAATGGGCGTGAAGGCCGAACTGGTCTGCATCACCACCACGTCCGGTACCGGTTCTGAAGTGACCCCGTTTGCGGTCGTGACCGACGACGCCACCGGCGTGAAATACCCGCTGGCCGACTACGAGCTGACCCCGAACATGGCCATCGTCGACGCCAACCTGGTGATGGGCATGCCCAAATCCCTGTGCGCCTTCGGTGGTATCGATGCCGTGACCCACGCCATGGAAGCCTATGTTTCCGTGCTGGCCAACGAGTACTCCGACGGTCAGGCACTGCAAGCCCTGAAACTGCTGAAGGACTACCTGCCCTCCAGCTACCTGAACGGTGCCAACGACCCGATCGCTCGTGAGAAGGTACACAACGCGGCCACCATCGCCGGTATCGCGTTCGCCAACGCCTTCCTGGGTGTGTGCCACTCCATGGCTCACAAGCTGGGTGCCGAGTTCCACATCCCGCACGGCCTGGCCAACGCCCTACTGATCAGCAACGTCATCCGCTACAACGCGAACGACAACCCGACCAAGCAGACCGCGTTCTCCCAGTACGACCGTCCGCAGGCTCGTCGTCGCTACGCCGAAGTGGCTGACCACCTGGGTCTGACCGCCGCCGGTGACCGTACCGCCGCCAAGATCGAGAAGCTGCTGGTATGGCTGGACGAGCTGAAGGCAACCCTGGGTATCCCGGCCTCCATCCGTGAAGCCGGCGTCGCCGAGGCCGACTTCCTGGCCAAGGTTGACCAGCTGGCCGTGGAAGCCTTCGATGACCAGTGCACCGGCGCCAACCCGCGCTACCCGCTGATCAGCGAGCTGAAAGCCATCCTGCTGGATACCTACTACGGCCGTCCGTTCACCGAGGAGGCCCAGGTTGCCGCCAAGGTTGATGCCAAAGTAGAAGGCAAGAAGAAGTCCAAAGCCTGATAAGCTGAGTCGACTCAAGAGCCCGCGCACATGCGCGGGCTTTTTTGTTTGTCTATCTGCTTAATTTTGCTAGCTTGTTCATAGGCATTCATGAAATGCGAGCGAGCGTATGGCGCTGATACAGGCATCCATAGAACAGTTGTGGGTCGGTCACTATATCCATCTCCCTACGGGATGGACCAATCACCCTTTTATGTTCAATGCCTTCAAGATCAAGGATCAACAGCAACTCGACATCATCCGCCACCTTGATCTCAATCTGCTGATGGTCGACCCCGACAAGAGCGACCTCCCCCTCGAGCCCCTGTTGCGTGGCGATATTCCGAGCCCAGGCCCCGACCTCTCCGTTGTTGAAGAGCCGGAGGATAGCGGCCCTCCCCCGTTTGACGAGAAGGCATTTCGCCGCTCCCTGCGCGCCGCCGACAAGGCCTTCGGCCAGTCCATGTCCGAACTGCGCGATGCCCTGGGCGCCCTCAACCTCAAGCCGGACGAAGGGCTCGCCAACACGGCGCAGATAGTGCGCAACGCCGCCGCCCGCATCAGCGCCCACGAGGGCCCACTCGGGCTGCACCTCATTCGCAGCCCCCATACCGACATCCTGCTGCAGCACAGCCTGAACGTGGCTTTCATCGCCATGTTGATGGCACGGGAGCTGGGCATGACCCCCATCGAGATTGAGGAGACCGGGCTGGCCGGGTTGGTGCACGACATCGGCGAGCTGAAGATCCCGACCCAGATCACCCAGAAGCGGGGGGAACTCAACAAGTCGGAGCAAAACTTCCTCAAGATGCACCCCCAGTACGGACTGGAGATGCTGACCCAGTTGCAGGCCTTCGAGCCCAAGATCCGTCAGGTGGCCCACCTGCATCATGAGCGCCTCGACGGCAGCGGCTTTCCCCTTGGCATCAAGGGGGGGGAGATCCCGCCGCTGGCACGGATCATCGGGTTGGTGGATTACTATGACGAGCTGCTGCACCCGCGCAATAGCGCGACACCGGCGGCGCCGAGCCAGGCCATCAGCCAGCTCTACAAGCTGTCGCAAAAGAAATTCGACCAGGATCTGGTCAAGCTGCTGATCAAGGTACTGGGGGTCTATCCACCGGGCTCCTTGGTGCTGCTCTCCGACGACTCGGTGGCCCTGGTGCTTTCCACCGAGCCCACCATGCCCCTCAAGCCCAAGGTGTTGCCCTACATCAAGGCACAGCGACAGGAAGGGGTGGCCATGATCGACCTGCGGGAGGATGAGCGCACCATCAAGTCCTTTCTCAAACAGGAGGATCTGGATGAGGGGCAGCGGCTGTTTTTCAACCTGACCCGGCGCTTCTGTTACTATTTTGCATTCTGAGTTATCCCCAGAAGCTGGGGATAACTCATTGGACAAACCTGAATAATTGCCCAATTACCCTCAAATTGGTTTGCCACGCGTCCTGGATAAAAAACGCCCAGCCTGCTGGCCGGGCGGAGCATGCCACCTCCGTGTGGCGTATCCAACGGATACATTCATGCTCAATTCAGCAATATCAACCCTTGGGCAATTACACAAATATCAATTTAACATGCTGATTTGATATGGTTTTATTCCACGTTTCTGGCACACTTCGCCGGCGTTCTGGCCAGAATGACCCACAGAACAAGATCCTGATCACACTTAATTCAAGACTGCCGCATTTTTCGGCACGGACTCTGAGGAACGTTTTTTATGCAGTTGGTCCTCTCCCTGCTTCAACAGATGAGCGTCAGTCTGGTCATCGCCTACCTCTTTTCCAAGAGTCCGCTGCTGCGCCCACTGGCCAACTATTCGGTCAGGCTGCCCCACAAGGTATTGATCTACCTCATTTTCTCCGGCTTCTGCATTCTGGGTACCTATGTGGGGCTGGATATCGACGATGCCATCGCCAATACCCGCGCCGTGGGCGCCGTGCTGGGGGGCCTGCTGGGAGGCCCGCTGGTGGGATTTCTGGTGGGGCTGACCGGCGGGATACACCGTTATACCCTGGGGGGATTCACCGATCTCGCCTGCGCCATCTCCACCACCTGCGAAGGCTTGCTGGGAGGCCTGGTTCACTGGCGGCTGATGCGGGCAGGCAAGGTCAACGCTCTCTTCGAGCCCAGGGTGGCCTTCTTCACCACCCTCTATGCAGAGATCATGCAGATGGTGATCATCCTGCTGGTGGCCAGCCCATTCGACAAATCCCTGTTGCTGGTGCGCACCATCGCCACCCCCATGATCCTGGCCAACTCCTGCGGTGCGGCCCTCTTCATCAGCATGATCCGCGATCAGCAGCGGATGTACGAGAAGTTCTCCCGAGTCTTTTCCGCCAAGGCGCTCACCATCGCCAACCGCACCGTGGGGATCATGAGCCAGGGGTTCACCCCCGAAGCCAGCACCCGCATCGCCCAGATAGTGCAGGAAGAGACCGGGGTCGGCGCGGTCGCCATCACGGATACCGACAAGATCCTCGCCTTCATCGGCACGGGGGAAGATCACCACAAGCCAGGAACCCCCATCACCTCCGCCATCACCATGCAGGCCATCGCCCAGAACAAGGTGCTGTTTGCCGACGGCAACAGCCAGCCCTACCGCTGCAGCATCTCGCCCCAGTGCCAGCTCGGCTCTGTGCTGGTGATCCCGCTGCACGGCGACGAGGGGGTGATCGGCACCATCAAGCTGTATGAACCCAAGAAGCGGCTGTTTCTCAAGATCAACCACACCCTGGGAGAAGGGATCGCCAACCTGCTCTCCCAGCAGCTGCTGACCGGCCGGCTGGAGCAGCAGCAGCGACTGCTGGTGCAGTCAGAGCTCAAGCTGGTGCAGGCCCAGATCAACCCCCACTTTCTGTTCAACACCCTCAACACCATCAGCGCCATCACCCGGCGTGAGCCCGAGCGGGCGCGCCAGCTGCTGCTCCACCTCTCCCTGTTCTTTCGCAAGAACCTCAAGCGCCAGAGCGGGCTGGCCACCCTGCAGGAGGAGCAGGAGCACTGCCAATCCTATCTGGAGATCGAGCTGGCCCGCTTTGGCGACCGGCTGACGGTGCAAAACGACATCCCGCCCGACCTCGCCGGCCTCAAGCTGCCGAGCTTCACTCTGCAGCCACTGATTGAAAACGCCATCAAGCACGGCATCTCCACCCTGCTGGAGCAGGGGCGCATTCGCCTCTACACCGAGCAGACGGCGGATCGGGTCACCATCCACGTGGAGGACAATGCCGGCACCTGGCAGGAGAAACCGGCCGGTGACGGGCTCGGCATGACCCTGGTGGATCGGCGCCTCAAGAGTGCTTTCGGCAACCGCTACGGCCTGAGCGTCAGCTGCGAGCCCGACTGCTGGACCCGGGTCTCCGTCACCCTGCCCAGGGAGGCGTCATGATCCGGCCGTCACACCACGCCAGTTTTGCCCCCCAGCCACGCAGGAGAACATCATGATCCGCACCCTCATCGTCGATGACGAGCCGTATGCCCGCGAGGAGCTGATGCAGCAGCTGGCCGCCGAGCCCGATATCGAGCTGCTGGGGACGGCCGCCAACGCCATCGAGGCGCTGCCGCTCATTCAGCGGCTCAGACCCGACGTGGTGTTTCTCGACATCCAGATGCCAAAGCTGAGCGGCATGGAGCTGGTGGCCATGCTCGATCCCCTGCCCCGCATCGTCTTCGTCACCGCATTTGACGACTACGCCATCCAGGCGTTCGAGGAGAATGCCTTCGACTACCTGCTCAAGCCGGTGGAGCCGGCCCGCCTCGCCAAGACGCTGGCACGGCTGAGACAGGATCTCAGCCCGCAGCCCATGACTGCGATCGCCCCCGCCATTCGCCACATCCCGGGCTATCTGCACAACCGGGTGCGGCTGCTGCCCATGGAACAGGTGGAGTACGCCTTCTCCGATCTCGGCGGCGTGCACGTGGCGAGCCAGGGCGAGCTGTTTCACACCCAGCTCACCCTCAAATCCCTGGAAGAGAAGACCCCGTTGCTGCGCTGCCACCGCCAGTACCTGGTGGCCCCGACCGCCATCTTTGAAATCCGGCTGCTGGAGAATCAGCTGGCGGAGATAGTGACCCCGAGCGGTGCCCAGGTGCCGGTCAGCCGCCGCTACCTGAAGGAGTTGAAGGAGCAGCTCGGGCTGGAGTGAGCCGCGCGGTGTGAGCCGGATCACGAGCGCCAACCGCTCGGGTCGCCATACGGCCGCTCGCCCCTTTTTACCTGCCGTTAACAGTGCAAGCCCCTACACTGGCCGCGCACACCAAAAATAACAAAGCAGGAGCGTAGCAATGATCTGGTTCTTCCTCTGTGTCGGCTTGTTGATAGCCGGCTACTTCGTATACGGCAAATTCATCGAGCGGATATTCGGGCCAAAACCCGAGCTGAAAACCCCCGCCATCACCATGGCGGACGGGGTGGACTATGTCCCCATGTCGGACAAGAAGGTCTACCTGGTGCAGTTGCTCAACATCGCCGGCGTCGGCCCCATCTTCGGCCCCATCCTGGGTGCCCTCTATGGCCCGGTCGCCATGCTCTGGATCGTCTTCGGCTGCATCTTCGCCGGTGCGGTTCACGACTACTTCTCCGGCATGCTGTCAGTGCGCGCCAAGGGCGCCTCGGTACCGACCGTGGTCGGTGAGCACCTGGGCACAGCTGCCAAGCACTTCATGAACCTGTTCGCCGTGGTGCTCTTGATGCTGGTGGGCGTGGTGTTCGTGCTGAGCCCGGCGGGCCTCTTGGCCAACCTCACCTCTACCGACCTGGTCTACTGGATTGCGGCCATCTTCGCCTACTACATCCTGGCGACCATAGTCCCCATCGACAAGATCATCGGCCGCTTCTACCCCATCTTCGGCGCCCTGCTGGTGTTCATGTCGGTCGGCCTCATCATCGGCCTCATCGTCTCCGGCAAAGGCTTCTACAACACCGGGATGGACTTCTCCAACCTGCACCCGACCGAGCTGCCGCTCTGGCCGCTGCTGTTCATCACCATCGCCTGCGGCGCCGTGTCCGGCTTTCACGCCACCCAGTCCCCGCTGATGGCGCGCTGCATGCAAAACGAGAAATCCGGCCGCTTCATCTTCTACGGGGCCATGATCGGTGAAGGGATCATCGCCCTCATCTGGTGCACCCTGGGTCTCTCTTTCTACGACAGCACAGAAGCGCTCAACGCCACCCTGGCAAGCGGCGGCCCCTCTGCCGTGGTGCACGAGGTCTCCACCAGCCTGCTCGGTACCGTTGGCGGCATCCTGGCCATCCTCGGCGTGGTGATCCTGCCCATCACCTCCGGTGACACCGCGTTTCGCAGTGCCCGCCTCATCGTGGCGGACTTCCTGAACCTGACCCAGAAACCGATGGCCAAGCGACTGCTCATCGCCATCCCCATGTTCATCCTCGGTTTCATCATTTCCAAGGCCGAGTTCGGAGTGATCTGGCGCTACTTCGGCTGGGCCAACCAGACCACCGCCGTGATGATGCTGTGGGCCGCCGCCGCCTACCTCGCCAAAGAGGGCAAGCTGCACTGGGTCTGCACCTTGCCGGCCATGTTCATGACCGCCGTGGTGTTCACCTACTTGGCCAACGCCCCCATCGGGTTCGGGCTGGAGATGGGCGTCTCCACCCTCATCGGTCTTGCCAGCACCCTGGTGGTAACCGTCGCCTTCCTGATGAAGTTCAGACCCGCCCTGATCGGCAAGGCCAGCGAAAGCTGATCCACGCCAAACATGTCAGAAAAGGAGCCATAAAGGCTCCTTTTTTTGCTGCTAATTCCCCCTCACTGGTGCCATACTCCCTGCGTAAGTCCTTGTCATGGAAACGACTTTATGGACTCGCCCCAATAATACCGTCAGCTATCCTGACGATTTCAAAACTACTTAAGCTTCAGTACAACAAAAATGCTTAAGATTTCGGGCCCAACAGGATGGAAATCAGGTTTCTGCTTGCAGTGCAGAACCCGGGATCCAATGACAATGCTGCGCGTCACGCCAGTGGAGGCATAAATGACACTCGATTATTTTGCTCTTGGTCTGCTTTTTTTTTGTGGGTTTGGTCATCTTTTACGGGGTCATCGTCATTCACGACATTCCCTATGAAATAGCCAAGCATCGTCAACACCCCCATCAGGATGCCATTCACGTGGCCGGCTGGGTCAGCCTGTTCACCCTGCATGTGCTGTGGCCCTTCCTCTGGATCTGGGCGACGCTCTACCGGGAAGACCGGGGCTGGGGCTTTAGCCAGCGTATCGAGCGCGACGAGAAGCATCTCGCCGAGCTCAAGGATGAGGTCGCCGCCCTGCGCAGCCGCCTCGATCAGCTGACCCAAGAGAGGGAGTGATCATGGATCTCTTGCTGGTACTTACCTACACCGCCATCTGTGTAGCTGTCTTCAAAATCTTCCGCATCCCGCTCAACAAGTGGACCGTGCCCACCGCCGTGCTGGGCGGCGTGCTGCTCATCGGCACCCTCATCATGCTGATGAACTACAACCACCCCTACTCCGAGATGGCGCGCAACTACTACGTCTCCACCCCCATCGTTCCCCTGGTCAAGGGCCGGGTCAGCGAGGTCGCGGTCAAGCCGGACCAGAAAGTGAAGAAGGGTGACGTGCTGTTTCGTATCGACGACGAGCCGTTCCGCCAACGCGCCGCGAGCCTGGAAGCCAGGGTCAGCTCCAACGAGGAGCACCTCAAATCCATCGAGGCGCGCATGCGCTCGGCCAAGCTCGACCGGGATCGCGCCGCCGAGCTGATGCGCCGCGGCATCGGCAAGCAGCGCGATCTGGACGTGACCCAGGCCAACGTCGACGATCTGGTCGCCCAGCTCGATCAGCAACAAGCCACCCTGGACGATGTGCGGGCCCAGCTGCGCGAAGCCAAGTACCAGCTCGACCAGACCGTGGTCTATGCCCCGAGCGACGGCCATGTGGTACAGCTGGCCCTGCGCCCGGGCATGATCGCCACCCCCTTCATGTATCGCCCTGTGATGACCTTCATCCATGAGGACGACAACGCCTACGTCGGCTGGTTCTGGCAAAACAGCATGCAGCGCCTGGCGGTGGGAGACGAGGCCGAAGTGGTGATCGACGGCATCCCCGGCAAGATCTTCAAGGGCGAAGTAGAAGCAGTGATCCCCGCCATCGCCTCGGGCAACGTGCAGGCCAATGCGGCACTGCTCGACCAGAGCTCGGCGGTGATCCCCGGCCGCCTGCCGGTGCGCATCAAGATCACCGACCCGCGCTGGCAGGAGTATCAGGTGATCGCCGGCTCCAGCGGTCAGGCGGCCATCTACACCAAGCATTTCCATCACGTGGCCATCATGCGCAAGGTACTGCTGCGCATGGCCAGCTGGATGAACTACATCTTCCCCTTCCACTAAGCCGCAACGACGCAGCCAGCGGGCCGGCACCATGCCGGCCCGCTGTTTTTTGGCGCCAAGTTCCCTATAATGGCGCCACCCTGCTCCGCCCCTCGTCGATATACCCAGCCTGCATGTTCGTTCTCAGACCCTACCAGACCGATGCCGTCAACGCCGTCATCAGCCACTTTCGCAAGCACCCGGATCCCGCCGTGGTGGTGCTGCCCACCGGGGCCGGCAAGAGTCTGGTGATCGCCGAGCTGGCCCGCAAGGCGCGTGGCCGGGTGCTGGTGCTGGCTCACGTCAAGGAGCTGGTGGAGCAGAACCACGCCAAGTACGAAGCCTGGGGCCTCCAGGCCGACATCTTCGCCGCCGGCCTCAATCGCAAGGAGGCCCGCGCCCAGGTGGTGTTCGGTTCGGTGCAGTCGGTGGCGCGCAATCTGGACGCCTTCGACGGCGCGTTTTCGCTGCTCATCATCGACGAGTGCCACCGGGTCTCGCTCGATGATGACAGCCAGTACCATCAGGTGTTAGGCCACCTCAAGGCCGCCAATCCGGCCCTCAAGATCCTCGGCCTCACCGCCACCCCCTATCGGCTCGGGCTGGGCTGGATCTACCGGCGCCACTACCACGGCATGGTCAAGAGCCACGGCGAGCGGCTGTTCGGCGACTGCGTGTTCGAGCTGCCGCTGCGCTTCATGGTCAAGAACGGCTACCTGACGCCGCCGCGCATGGTGGATGCCCCCATCGTCCACTACGACTTCAGCCGTCTGGTACCGCGGGAGAATGGCCTCTTCAGCGAGGCGGATCTCAACGGCGAGCTCAAGCGTCAGGAGCGGGTCACCCCCCATATCCTGAGCCAGGTACTGGAGTATGCCCGCGAGCGGCAGGGGGTGATGATCTTCGCCGCCACCGTCGAGCATGCCCGGGAAATTCACGGCCTGCTGGGTGCCAGAGGGGAGCTGGCGGCCCTAATCACAGGTGACACCCCGGGGCCGGAGCGCGACGCCCTCATCAGCGCCTTCAAGGCGCGCGAGCTCAAGTTTCTGGTCAACGTGGCGGTGCTCACCACCGGCTTCGATGCCCCCCACGTCGACCTCATCGTGATGCTGCGCCCCACCGAGTCGGTCTCGCTCTACCAGCAGATCGTGGGCAGGGGGCTGCGCCTGTCGCCCGGCAAGACCGACTGTCTGGTGCTCGACTATGCGGGCAACAACTTCAACCTGTTCGCTCCCGAAGTGGGGGAGCCCAGGCCCCATGCCTGCACCGAGCCGGTGCAGGTGCCCTGCCCCGCCTGCGGCTTTGCCAACACCTTCTGGGGCAAGACCGGCGAGGATGGCAAGGTGATCGAGCACTACGGCCGCCGCTGTCAGGGGCTGTTTGAAGATGACGAGGGCAACCGCGAGGAGTGCGACTACCGCTTTCGCGCCAAGATCTGCCCCGCCTGCGGCGGTGAAAACGACATCGCCGCCCGCCGTTGCCAGAGCTGCGATCAGTTGCTGGTGGACCCTGACGACAAGCTCAAGGAGGCGCTCAATCTCAAGGACTGCATGGTGATCCGCTGCGCGGGGCTGACCTTGACGGCCGGGCGCGGCAAACAGGGGGAGCGGCTGGAGGTGGTCTATCACGACGAGGATGGCCTCACCCTCAATGAGTACTTCGGATTTCACTCGGCAGGCGCACGGCGCTTGTTTCAACAGCACTTTGTGCGTCATCATTGGCCCGCCCCGGGGCTGGAGCCCGAATTTGCCACCCTGGCGAGCGTGCTGGCGGTGGAACATCAGTTTCGCCACCCCGATTTTGTCATCGCCCGCAAGTCAGGGCGCTTCTGGCAGATCAAAGAGAAGATTTTTGATTATGACGGCCGCTATCGCACCGCCAATTCACTGACGTGATGGCGACCGGCATAAGGCGTATGAATTGCGTTGCCACGGCCGAACAGGCATCGGCGGGTACAACAAGGTTTGAGTTATCAGGGCCGGCCCACTGCCGGGCCCCTTCGTCACGTTAGAGGATGTTATGCAGCGGCTGTTGATTGGTTTTTGTGCTCTCTTTTCCCTGGCGGCCCAGGCCGCCCCGCTGACGCCCCCCCAGGGGGGCCAGTACGCCATCGTGGTGCAGGGCAACAACGGCATCGAGTTTGCCCGCCATGCGGACCAGATGATCGCCCCCGCCTCCACCATGAAGGTGCTTACCGCGCTGGCGGCCCGTCTCGAGCTCGGCGCCGACTTCCGCTTCGCCACCGACATCCAGGCCCAGCCTGGAGCCAAGCTGGGCAATGTCATCAACGGTGATATCTGGATCAACTTCGTCGGTGACCCTACCCTGTCACGGATGGACCTGCTGGCCCTGTTCAAGCAGCTCGGGGTCAACCAGATCAAGGGCAACGTCTACGTCAACACCGGCGCCTACAACGGCTACGAGCGCGGCAACGGCTGGTCCTGGGGGGATCAGACCCTCTGCTTCGCCGCCCCCGTCTCCTCGGTCATCATCGACAAGAACTGCGCCTACGCCACCATCACCGCCACCCAGATCGGCAAGCCTGCGGTGGGCAACGTGGCCACCGGGGTCCCCATCGGGGTCGGTGCCGACAACGTGGAGGTGATGAGCTATGGCGACATGGCGCGCCAGTTCTGTGCGCTGGAAGTGGACATGGCCAAGGGCAACTTCTACGAGCTCAAGGGCTGCATCACCCCGAACAAGGAGCCCCAGGGGCTGCGTTTCGCCATCCACGACGTGGAAGCCTGGGGCTGGGACAACATCCGCTGGGCCATGGACCGGGCCGGCATCAAGCATGACGGCCTGCTGCGCGTTACCCACAAGTCGCCGGACAATGCCGAAACCCTGGGGACCCACTACTCGGTCTCCCTGCCGGTGATGCTGGCCAAGATGTTGAAGAAATCGGACAACCTCTACGCCGATACCTTCCTCAAGACCGTCGGCCGCCACTACTACAACAAGCCGGGCAGCTATCGCAGCGGCACCATGGCGGTGCGCGCCATCCTGACCAAGAACGGCATCGATCTGGGCAACGCCACCCTGGCCGACGGTTCGGGCCTCTCCGCCCACAACCTCATCAGCGCCCGCCAGATGCTGTCGGTGCTCAACTTCATCCAGAAAAATGACGCGGAGCTCGGTCTCATCAAGCTGCTGCCAAGCTCCCAGGTGGACGGCACCCTGGCCTGGCGGCGCAGCGTCACCGCCCCCATGATGAAGAACAAGGTGCACGCCAAGACCGGCACCATCACCGGTACCTCCAACCTGGTGGGCTTCATCGACACCGCCGGCGGCCAGCGCAAGGCGTTCGTGATGTTCCAGCGCGGCCTGTCGCAGGATCCGGCCACCCACGAGCGTTACCGCGCCAGCAAGGCAGCCTGGCCCTGGACCGTGTTCGAGAAAGGGGTGCTGGAGAGCATCTACCAGCAGCAGCCGATCCAGATCGCCGATGAGGGTTGATCCGCTGCGAGGTGAGTGACGATGACGGCCGGCGCAGTGCGCCTTATCGAAGATGGCGAACGGCCGTATCGACAATTTCCACTTTGACTAGTCACGAGGCGGGGCTATCCTGTGCCCAGCCTCAAATGAATGGAGAGAGAACATGTTTGCAGTGATTTTTGGTCGTCCTGGTTGCCCCTATTGTGTCCGTGCCAAGCAGATTGCCGAGCAACTGGTCGAACAGCGTGACGATTTCAAATTCCGCTACGTGGACATCCACGCCGAGGGCATCACCAAGGAAGATCTGGCCAAGAGTGCCGGCAAGCCGGTCAATACCGTGCCGCAAATCTTCCTGGACGAGCAGCACATCGGTGGCTGCACCGATTTCGAAGCCTATGCCAAAGAGAACCTGGGTCTCTACCAGTAAGTTCACGTTGTAAAAAAGGCGCCATCAGGCGCCTTTTTTCATGGTCGTTCCCCGGCGTCACTCCGCCACCGGGCTGAAGCGGCTCACCACCTGACCCTGATGTTCGATCCACTCCATGAACATGACCACGGGACGGGCATAGACGGCGCCATCCTGCTCCGATTGATAGACCACCAGCTGCTCCCCGGTCTCGGTGTGCAGGGCCAGGGTCAGCACCTGATAATAACCACCCTTGAAATGACTATAACGACCGGCGGCGGGGGCTTGCATGATGACTTCTCCATGGTGTGGGGACGGGGTCCGGACAGGCCTGGCAGCGCGCGTCGGGTCCTGTTTTTGGCCGCCGTGGGCAAAAAGAACGGCATTTTTCACGCAAGCCAATCGTGCCAGCGAGCGTGAATATTTCAACACAGTCGGGTAGCTTTGTTAATGAGCCCCTCATCTTTCACTGGATAACCTTGGTTCACACAAACGATCGTGCTGAATTTAACGTTTTGACAACCCTGTTTCAGGGCTAAAAATCAGGGAATTCTACTAAAAAGAGGATTGTTCTAGCATTCAATTCTGTGAAGAATAGGGGAAAAGAAATTTGATACTAAAAACCGCCTTTTTCGCCAACGCATCCCCATGGGGAAGGAATCACACTCACCATGTTCACAATCGACAAGTCGCACAAGCTCGACGATGTCTGCTATGACATCCGCGGCCCGGTGCATAAAGAAGCTCGCCGTCTCGAAGACGAAGGCCACCGCATCATCAAGCTCAACATCGGCAACCCGGCCCCATTCGGCTTCGAGGCGCCGGAAGAGATCATCAAGGATGTGATCCTCAACATGCCCCAGAGCCAGGGCTACTGCGACTCCAAGGGGCTCTTCTCCGCCCGCAAGGCGGTGATGCAGTACTACCAGCAGAAGGGAATGCGCAAGGTCGACATCGACGACATCTACATCGGCAACGGCGCCAGCGAGCTCATCGTGATGGCGATGCAGGCGCTGCTCAACAACGGCGACGAGATGCTGGTGCCCTCCCCCGACTATCCGCTGTGGACCGCGGCGGTGACTCTCTCCGGCGGTCATGCGGTGCACTATCGCTGCGACGAAGGGGCCGACTGGTATCCGGATCTCGACGACATCCGCGCCCGCATCACTCCGCGCACCCGCGGCCTGGTGCTGATCAACCCCAACAACCCGACCGGCGCCGTCTACGGCAGCGAGTTTTTGCTGGAGGTGATCGAGATCGCCCGCCAGCACAACCTCATCATCTTCGCCGACGAGATTTACGACAAGATCCTCTACGACGACATCTCCCACACCAGCGTCTGCACCCTGTGCGACGATGTGATGGTGGTGACCTTCAATGGCCTCTCCAAGGCCTACCGCGCCTGCGGCTTTCGCCAGGGCTGGATGGTCATCACCGGACCCAAGGGCCGTGCCAAAGGCTACATCGAGGGGCTGGAGATGCTGGCCTCCATGCGGCTGTGTGCCAACGTGCCGATGCAGCACGCCATCCAGACCGCCCTTGGCGGCTATCAGAGCATCAACGAGCTGATCCTGCCGGGCGGGCGCCTGCGCCGCCAGCGTGACAAGGCCTGGGAGCTTTTGAACGAGATCCCCGGGGTCTCCTGCGTCAAGCCCAAGGGGGCGCTCTACATGTTCCCGCGCCTCGATCCCAAGGTGTATGACATTCGCGACGACCAGAAGATGGTGTTCGACCTGCTGCAGCAGGAGAAGCTCTTGCTGGTGCAGGGCACCGGCTTCAACTGGCCGGCGCCGGATCACTTCCGACTGGTGTTCCTGCCCCGCGAAGAGGAGCTGGAAGAGGCCATCGGCCGCCTCGCCCGCTTCCTCAAGGGTTACAAGCAGTAACCGGAACACGGCGTCTGCCTTGGCCTGCTGCCAGCCTGCCGCTGGTCGACCATAAAAAATCCGAAGCGGTCTGCACCGCTTCGGATTTTTTTATGGCGAGAGAGTCCCGTCGCAAGGCCCGCGTTGCGGGCTATTTCTCCCCGGTGGCCACTTCGGCAGGCGGCACGGCGGGAGCCTGATACCACTGCTCGCGGGGCACCAACACCGCCTGCTCCGGCTGAGCCACGAAATTGGGGGACATGATCTGCACCCCGAACTCGTTGAACACATCCTGGATGTGGCCGTGCAACTCGGTTCTGACCGGGCCGGGCAACAGCCCCTCTTTCATTCGCACCTGCAGTTCGTACTCCACGTACCAGTCCTGCAGATTGAGCTGGCGCACCAGCGGGGCCTGCTCCTGATTGATCAGCTGGCAGCGCCTGGCCGCCAGCTCCAGCATGGCGTGCACCTGACGCCAGGGAGTGTCATAACCGATGGTGACCTTGGTGAGCAGGGCAATGCCCTTGTCGCTTGCCAGCCGGCTCAGATTGGTCACCTTGCCCCCTACCACCACGGCGTTGGGCAGGGTCACCTCGTGATCGTGGCGGGTCACCAGCTTGGTCGAGAGGGCGCTCAGCTCGGTGACAACCCCCTCCACCTCCCCTATCTGCACCAGATCCCCCGGCCGCAGGGCCCGCGAGTAGATCAGCACCAGGCCACTCATGGCATGGTTCATGATCCCGGCCGAGCCCAGGGTCACCATCAGACCGAAGAAGACGCTCACCCCCTTGAAGGCGTCCGAATCCGCCCCCGGCAGATAGGGATAGGCGACGGTCAGGGCAAACAGCCAGATCACCACGGAGAGCAGGCGGCGGGTCGCCCCTATCGTCTCGGAGTGCAGCCCCTGCACCCGGAAATGGCCGCGCTCGATGCGCGCAAAGATGACCCCCAGCATGCGGATGAACAGCTTGGTCAGCACGAAGATGACCAGCACGGTCGCCAGCCCCGGCATGGCGGCGATGATCCCGCTCAGGATGTCGCTGCACAGCCCCAGCAGGGAGGAGCCCAGCTGCTCGCTCCAGACCCGGGTATGCGGGAACAGCCCCAGCACATAGGTGAGCCAGCCATAGGTGAGCAGCAGGATCACCAGCCAGGTGAGCATACCGATGACGCGGATCTCCAGATTGCCGAGCACCTGACGCCATTGATGGGGGATCAGCCCCTTTTGCTGCAGCAGCTGATTGGCAAACCAGCGACGCGCCCGCTGGTGCCCCCGCCGCAGCAACTGAACCACCATCAGAAACAGCAGGGTCACCAGCAGCGTCTTGCCCGCCGCCTTGAGCAGGTAGGCGTTGGAGTGCAGCTCCAGCACCTTGACTCGCACATTTTCCAGCCGCAACCGTACCCGCTCTGCGGCCTGATCCAGGGTCAGCTCATCGAGCCACTCCAGATCTTTTTCCAGCAACACCAGCAGGTGCTTGTCATTGAGCCTGAACTCCCTGGCCTCCTGACCGAGGCGGGTCGAGCTGATCACGGTCACCGGATGGGTCAGATCCTCGGGCTGCAGTTGTTGTACCCGCTCCTTGACGATCCGCACCCGGGCCGCCCCGTCCAGGCGACCAAACTTCGCCTGCAGCATCACTATGGGTTCGTGAAACAGGGTCAGGGTCTGGGCCCGCTCCTGCTCGGTCGGCTCCAGCCTCGGCTCCGCCGCCCACCCGCTATTGACCATGAGCAGGGCCAGCAGCATCCCTGCCAGCCTGATGATCCCTCTGTGCCCCATAACCTCTCCCTCGTGACCGTCAGGTTTCATCATGATGACCACGTTCGGCAACGGACGGGGCAACGGCCCACTATCCCTCTCCTGACGTCATCCATGACACATAGGGCTCATCGCCCGCGCTTGCAAAAAGTCGAGTCATAACAAAGATCACCAGCAGTAATAGCACTGCGGTAGCAGCGGCGAAAGGGGCGACATCGCATTCTGCCACTGCGCTCACGCCACCTGGTTGGCACCTCAATAAGGACTCATATTGATATGCTGCCAGAGGCACGCATAAAAATGAACGCCATGGCCTCCTCTTCCTGAACCATCACGCGTCAAGGTAGCGGGCCAGCGGCTGCCTTTCACCCTGCTCTGCGCGACATGAGTAAACAACAGGGCCGCTCAACCCCGGTTGAGCGGCCCTGTTTCATCGAGACAGCGGTCTGCTTATCACCCCTGCAGCAGTGCCCCGGCCACCAGCACCGCCATGGTGATGAGGGCCACCCCGATGATGAAGGGCAACACCCAGCGCACGAAGCGATCGTAGGGGATCCTGGCGAGCGCCAGCCCCGCCACCAGGTGGGCGGCGGTGGGGGCGAACAGGTTGATCCAGCCGGAGGCGGACTGGTAGGCGGTGATCACCAGATCCCGCGAAATGCCGGAGAAGTCCGCCAGCGGCCCCATCAGCGGCATGGAGACAGTCGCCAGCCCCGAGGTGGAGGGGATGAAGAAGCTTAGAATGATGTGTACCAGATAGGCCATCAGGATGAACACCGATGATGACAGCCCACTCACCAGCCCCTCGGCCCAGTGCAGTATGGTGTCGATGATGACCCCATGCTCCATCACCACATTGATGCCACGTGCCACCGCCACCACCAGGGCCACCCCGATGAGATCCCGCGCCCCGTTGAGGAAGGTTGCCACATAGTTGGACTCCGGCATCCGGTTGATCAGCGCGATCAGGATGGAGGCGCTGAAGAAGAGGGTGGAGAGCTCATCGAACCACCAGCCCAGGGTGGGCAGCAGATCGATGCCCAGATCGGACCAGGGCACCACCGCATAGATCATCAGCAGGAAGGTGCCGAAGAAGACCAGCATGGTGAGCTTCTGCTTGCCGCTGAAGGCGAGGTTGCCGCTCTTCATCTGGGAGAACTCGTCGTCATAGGCGATGTCGGCCAGCACGGAGCGGGACTTGTCCTGCTGTACCTGCTTGGCGTAGCGCATCACGAACCAGGAGGCGAAGATCACCAGCAGCAGCCATTGCACGACCCGCAGGCCAATCCCCTCACCGATGGGGATACCGGCAAAGCCCGAGGCGATGCCGGTGGCAAACGGGTTGACGGTGGAGGCGAGCACCCCGACCCCGGAGCCGAGCAGGATGATCCCCGCTGCCACCATGCGATCGAAACCCGCCGCCATCATCACCGGC
>NZ_NEVB01000209.1:19972-27568 GCF_002259925.1 Aeromonas sp. A35_P
GAGGTGGAACCGCCGAGGGCAAACAGGGCGATCAGCACCGGGATGAGCAGCCGCTCGCGCCCGGCAAAGGCACGGACGATGGCCCCTACCCCGGCATCGAGCGCCCCGCTCTGCATGGTCACCGCCAGAAAGCCGCCGATGATGAGCACGAACAGCGCCACGTCCGCCGCCTTGTGAAAGCCCTGGATGGGGGCCTTGAGCACATCGAATAGCACCTGCGGCTGGGAAGGGAGCTCGGTGTAGCTACCTGGCACCGGCAACAGCCGCTCATCGCCGCTGTAGTCGGCCACGGCCGCCGCCGCAACCGGCTGCTGGCTCTTGGCCGTCACATAGTTGTATTTGCCCGCCGGCAGCACCCAGGTGAGGGCCGCCATCAGGGCGATGATGATGAAAAGCAGGGTGTAAACCGTGGGGAGTTGGCGCTTCTTGGGCGCGTCATTTGGAGTGGTCATAGCTTCCGTACCTCGGCAATGCCGTCATGTGATCCGATCACCGCCAGACTAGCGGGTTTGATATGGGAAAAAGGTGGTCGCGGATAATAAAATTTCGCAACCTGGCAGTATTTTTGCCAAAAAAACAGGGCCCCGCGGGGCCCCGTTTTCACTTGGGTCAGACTCAGAGTTCGACCACGTCGAACTGCACGTCCGGATTCACGTCCGCGTCGTAATCCACCTCGTCCAGCCCGAAACCGAACAGGCGCAGGAACTCCTGCTTGTAGCCGGTGTAGTCGGTTAGATCCGAGAGGTTCTCGCTGGTGATGGACGGCCACAGGTCGCGGCAGGTCTGCTGCACGTCTTCGCGCAGCTCCCAGTCATCCATGCGGATGCGGGCCTGCTCGTCCAGCGCCAGATCGGCACCATACAGACGGGTGCGCATCATGCGATCCACCTGCTCCATGCAGCCCTCGTGAATGCCCTTCTCCTTCATGATCTTGAAGGCCATGGAGATGTAGAGCGGCATCACCGGAATGGCGCTTGATGCCTGGGTCACCACGGATTTGAGCACGGCCACGTGGGCGGTGCCGCCCTTGGCTGCCAGATCGCCACGGATGGCGGCGGCGGCGCGGTCCAGATCTTCCTTGGCGCGGCCCAGGGTGCCATGCCAGTAGATGGGCCAGGTCAAGTCGGTGCCAATGTAGGAGTAGGCCACGGACTTGGCGCCGTCGGCCAGCACGCCCGCATCGCGCAGGGCCGCCATCCACAGCTCCCAGTCCTGACCGCCCATGACGGTGATGGTGTTCTGGATCTCTTCCTCGTTCGCCGGCTCGACGGTGGCGGTGATGATCTGATCCTTGTTGGTGTCGATGGCGGTGGTGGTGTAGACCTCGCCGATGGGTTTGAGGGCGGAGCGCACCACTTCACCGGTTTCCGGCATCTTGCGCACCGGCGAGGCCAGGGAGTAGACCACCAGGTCAATCTGACCCAGATCCTGCTTGATGAGCTCGATCACCTTGGCGCGGCACTCGTTGGAGAAGGCATCGCCGTTGACGCTTTTCGCGTACAGGCCTGCCTCTTTGGCGGCCTTGTCGAAGGCGGCGGAGTTGTACCAGCCGGCAGTACCGGTCTTGGTTTCGCTGCCCTCTTTTTCAAAGAAGACGCCGAGGGTGGCGGCGCCGGAGCCGAAGGCGGCGGCAATGCGAGACGCCAGGCCATAACCTGTGGAGGCACCGATCACCAGCACCTTCTTGGGACCATTCTCGATGGTGCCCTTGGCCTGGGTATAGGCAATCTGACGACGAACATTGGCTTCGCAACCGACCGGGTGAGTGGTGGTGCAGATAAAGCCGCGAACCTTGGGTTTGATGATCATGTGTTGTCTCTTATCCGTTTGATGGATGAAATCGGGGCATAAGATACCTCATCTCGCCGCGATAAGGTGCTCTGATGTGTTGAACAGCGGCAAAAATCGACTGGTCTGCCGTCTAATTAAGCGAAAAGCAGTCATCTGTTTTTGATGCCAGCCACTGCCAGTTGTTATCGGCCCATCCCGGCACCATCACCCCGCTTTGCCACCGCGGTCAAACCTCGTTGTCGCCCGCTTGGTTACCTTGTTCCCAAAGCCTGCCCCGGCTGATGGCTAACATATACTTGGACAACATCGTGGCGCTGGATGATTGACCCGGCAGGACGGAGGTAACATGACCAGATGTTGGCAAAGATGCTTGTTGTGGGCGGCCGTGGCACTGTTTGCGGTCAGTGAGGTATCAGCCAAACCGACTGTCGGCATGGTACTGAAATCGGTTCGCAACGAATTTTTCATCGAGATGGCGAAGGGGGCAGAAACCTATGCAACGACCCATCCCGACGCCCTGACACTACAACTGGAAGGCATCCAGCAGGAGGTGGATGTCACAGGCCAGGAGGCAATTATCCGCAAAATGATCGGCCAAAAAGTGGATGCCCTTGTGGTGGTACCGACTGATTCGGTTGCCATGTTGCCTGTCCTGATGGAGGCAATCCGCGCCGGTATTCTGGTTATCAACATGGACAACAAACTCGATGACAGGGCGCTGGTGCTGGAAGGGGTCAATATTCCCTTCGTCGGCCCCAGCAACTTTGTCGGCGCGCGCAGTGTCGGCGAATATGTCTCCAAAAAACTCCCCGCGGGCAGTAAAGTCGGGCTGATCGAGGGCCCACCGGGCGCCATCAACAGCCGGGCGCGCAGTGACGGATTCCGGGCAGCCTTACGCGCAGCAGACATGGTCGTCGCCGGCGTGCGCAGCGGCTATTGGGACATCGCTCAGGGCAAAAGCGCAACCATTGACCTCCTCAAAGCAACCCCGGATGTCAACGCGCTGCTCTGCAGCAACGACAACATGGCTATCGGCGCGGCTCAGGCCCTGGCCGAGCTGGGGCTCAAAGGCAAGGTGCTGATCGGCGGCTATGACAATATTCCGGGGATCCACCCCTACCTCAACGATGGTTCGGTGGTGGCAACGGCCGACCAGTATCCGGGCAAGCAGGCACAATATGCGCTCGACCTCGCCCTGAAAGCGTTGACGCAGAAAATAACGCAAGCCGATCTGCCCGGCATAGTACAAACCCCTGTGGAACTGGTCACACATCCTTAGGAGGCTAGATGAAGGGAGGGTGGGTATTGCTGGCATTGTGGTGCAAACTCGCATCGGCAGCACCTGTATTGAACATTTATGCCGATGCCTACCCCCCTTTCATTCAGGTCAACGGAGAGGGATTGAGCGGCCCCTATGTCGATGCCTTCGCCCGTCTGGCACAACTGCAGGATATCAAGATCCACTTTCAGGCCAAGCCGATGCGGCGCCTACTCAAGATAGTGGCTACCGACCCCGGCAGTTGTGGACTTGGCGTGCACTTCTCGGCCGAAAATGCCGAAACCCTGCGCTATGTGGCACGCATTGCCCCCATTACTCTGGCCGTTTATGCACGGCAAGGCACGGTGAAACCGCTAAGCAATATCGAGGCGCTGCGCAACTATCGCATTGGTGCCATCGATGTGGCTGAGTTGAGGGAACTGCTCGATAACGCAGCCATTCGCTACGAACTGCTGCCCAAGGCTGGCCAGGGTATCGCCATGTTGCAGGCAGGTCGCTTCGATCTGCTGATCAGTGACGTACTCCCCGAACTGATGAGCGCCCCCACTCAAGGGAAACCAGTCCAGCGGGTAATGGTGCTGGCACGCGTCGAACGCTGGCTGGCCTGTCACCCCCAACTGCCACCCAGCACAGTGAAACGCCTGCGTACATCGCTCTCCCTGGGAGTCTTCGGCGATGCCATGGCTGATATCTGGCAAGGATATGGTTTGAGTGCGGTATATGAAGGGGTCAGGCGAGAGTGGATCCTGATCCCCTGACCGCAACCCCATTCAGCCCAGCGCGTCCATGCTCACCGCCCCCAGCGACTGTCAGCAGGCAATGCAAGTGACATGGCCATCTTACTAGAAGGCATCTTGCGGCAACGCCTGTGACCAGGTCGTCTCATAGGCAAGAGCGGCATAGACGCCACGCAGCACGGCACCGAGCAAACCGTGGGAGATGACGATGGCCCGCTCTGCGATCGCAGGGGCCTGCAACCACTGGTTGTCCGGGGCTGACTGCTCTCAAAGCGCTCCCCCCATCAAGGCCAGCCAGCGCCAATCCCCTTGCTGGTAGCGAAAATTGCCGAGATAGCGGTAGCAGCACAGCAAGCAGAGCGCCGCCACGCTCATGCGCATGAAGAGCACCTGACCGAAGCCCCAGCCCCCCAGCACGTGCTTGAGCGCGATGAAGGAACTGGACCAGAGCAGCATCGCCAGAGTCAGGGTAAAAATGGGTAAAGGGCGCACGTTTCCTCCATGAAATTGGCTATTTGAATAATAACCATGCGGCCTTGCGGTTGTTAAAAGGCACCTAAAATCAGATAATACCGCCGCCTTCAAACCGGATAACCAACCTGCAATGACTGAGTACCTGCTTTTACTGGTCGGCACCGTGCTGATCAACAACTTCGTGCTGGTGAAGTTCCTTGGCCTGTGCCCCTTCATGGGCGTCTCCGGCAAGCTGGAAACCGCCATCGGCATGGGGTTGGCGACCACCTTCGTGATGACCCTGGCCAGCGCCTGTTCCTATCTGATGGAACACTATATCCTGATCCCGCTGAACATCGCCTACCTGCGCACGCTCGCCTTCATTCTTGTGATCGCCGTCGTGGTTCAGTTTACCGAGATGGTTATCCGCAAGAGCAGCCCCACCCTCTACCGTCTGCTTGGCATCTTCCTGCCGCTCATCACCACCAACTGTGCCGTGCTGGGGGTGGCGCTGCTCAGCATCAACGAGCACCACAACTTCATCCAGAGCATCATCTACGGCTTTGGTGCCGCCACCGGCTTCTCGCTGGTACTGATCCTGTTTGCCGCCATGCGTGAGCGCCTGGTGGCCGCCGATGTTCCCACCCCGTTTCGCGGCGTCTCCATCGCCATGATCACCGCCGGCCTGATGTCGCTGGCCTTTATGGGCTTTACCGGCCTCATCAAGATATAGCGCTATGATTCACATTCTTTTTGCCGTTCTGGTGTTGGCTCTGCTGGCCCTGGCTTTCGGCATCATTCTGGGCTTTGCCGCCGTCAAGTTTCATGTGGAAGCCGATCCCATTGTCGATCAGCTCGACGCCCTGCTGCCGCAAACCCAGTGCGGCCAGTGCGGCTACCCTGGCTGCAAACCCTACGCCGAGGCACTGGCCAACGGCGATCAGATCAACAAGTGCGTGCCCGGTGGCGATGCCACCATGCGCAAGATTGCCGATCTGATGGGGGTCGAACCCCAACCGCTGGGCGGCGCAGAAGCCGCCGTACCGGTCAAGAAGGTCGCCTTCATCCATGAAGATCAGTGCATCGGCTGCACCAAGTGCATCCAGGCCTGCCCGGTCGATGCCATCGTCGGTGCCACCAAGGCGATGCACACCGTGATCAAGGACGAGTGCACCGGCTGCGATCTCTGCGTCGATCCCTGCCCGACCGACTGCATCGAGATGATCCCGGTGCCCACCACGGTCGACAACTGGAAGTGGGATCTCAACAACGTCACCATTCCGGTCAAGATAGTGGAGTAACCATGCAGTCCTTACTCGAACGCATCAAAGCCGGCACCCTGTGGGATTTTCACGGCGGCATTCATCCTCCCGAGAACAAGGAGCAGTCCAGCCTCACCCCGGTCGTGGACGCGGGCCTGCCGCCTCAGCTCATCATTCCGGTACGCCAGCACGCGGGCCCGGCCGGCGATCTGCTGGTGCGGGTCGGCGACCGGGTCAAGAAGGGTCAGCCACTCACCCGTCATGAGAAGGGACGGATCGTGCCGGTGCACGCCTCCACCTCCGGCACCATCACCGCCATCGGCCACCATACGGTGGCCCACCCCTCCGGTCTCGACGATCTCTGCATCACCCTCACCCCGGATGGCGAAGATGCCTGGGGTGAGCGCAAAGGCCAAGCCGACTACTGGAATCTGGAGCGGGGCGAGCTGCTCGAGCGCATTCAGCAGGCCGGTATCGCCGGCCTCGGCGGCGCCGTGTTCCCGACCCACAGCAAGCTCGATGGCCGTGGCCAGCTCACCGAGATCCTGATCGTCAACGGCCTCGAATGCGAGCCCTACATCACCACCGATGACCGGCTGATGCAGGAGTATGCCGACGAGATCATGGACGGCATCCGGGTGCTCAAGCACCTGCTCAAACCCAAGCTGACCCTGATCGGGGTGGAAGACAACAAGCCGGCCGCCATCGGCGAGCTGACCCGTCACGCCACCGACGAAGACGTGCTGGTCAAGACGGTACCTACCAAATACCCCTCGGGCGGCGCCAAGCAGACCATAGAACTGCTCACCGGCCGTCAGGTACCTAAGGGCGGCCGCGCGGTGGACATGGGCATCATGGTGCTCAACGTAGCCACCGTGTTTGCCATCAAGCGCGCCATCATCGACGGCGAGCCGCTCATCTCCCGCATCGTCACCCTTACCGGCGACGCCTTCAAGAAGCCGGGCAACGCCTGGGTGCTGCTGGGCACGCCGGTGCGCTGGCTGCTGCAGCGCTTCGAGCTGCAGCCCGAGGCGGATCAGCGGGTCATCATGGGGGGCCCCATGATGGGCTTCACCCTGCCCCACGCCATGGTACCCGTGGTCAAGGCCACCAACTGCCTGCTCTCCCCCACCCGGGCCGAGCTGCCGCCGCCCGGTCCGGAGCAGGCCTGCATTCGCTGCAGCGCCTGTGCCGACGCCTGTCCGGCCAACCTGTTGCCGCAGGAGCTCTACTGGTACAGCCGGGCCAAGGAGTACGACAAGGCAGAAGGACTCAACCTGTTCGACTGCATCGAATGCGGCGCCTGCGCCTGGGTCTGCCCGAGCGAGATCCCGCTGGTGCAGTACTACAAGATTGCCAAGGATGACATTCGCGAGGCCCGCGCCGAGGCCGAGAAGGCCGAGCGCGCCAAGCAGCGCTTCGAGGCCAAGCAGGCCCGCTTCGAGCGGGAGAAAGCCGCTCGCGAAGCCCGCCATGCCGAGGCGGCAGCCCAGCGGCGCCAGGCCATGACGGCGGCCGGCGGAGAAGATCCGGTAGCCGCGGCCCTGGCCCGTCTCAAGGCCAAGCAGGAGGCTGCACCGGTTGGTGCCAGCGAACTCGCACCGGACAACAGCGCCATGATTGCCGCCCGCGAGGCGCGCAAACAAGAGGCCATCGCCCGCCGCGCCGCCAAGGCGCTCGACACGGCGCCAGCCATGCCCGGCGATGCCACTGCCACCACAGAGGCGGATCCGAAAAAAGCGGCCATCGCCGCTGCACTGGCGCGGGCCAAGGCCAAGAAGGCAGCCCAGAGCGGTGACACCGAGGCGGCACAGGCCACTCCGGCGGATGCCACAGCGTCAACCAGTGCTGCTGCCCAGAGCGATCCCAAGAAGGCCGCCATCGCGGCAGCCATAGCCCGTGCCAAGGCCAAGAAAGCGCAAGCTGTCAGCGAGGCAGATGCCACCGAACCAGGCGCTGACAGCAGTGCGGAGACAGCCGAGCCGACCGGCGCGGGGGATGATCCCAAGAAGGCGGCCATTGCCGCCGCCATCGCCCGCGCCAAGGCCAAGAAGGCCGCGGCTCAGGCGCAAGG
>NZ_NEVB01000209.1:27634-68424 GCF_002259925.1 Aeromonas sp. A35_P
CAGGCGCAAGGCGACACCGCCGTGAGCGAGGGTGAAGAGGCCGTTGCGGCGGCCCCTGCTACCGCCCCGCAACCTGACGCTGCCGACGTGGATCCCAAGAAGGCAGCCATCGCTGCAGCCATTGCCCGGGCCAAGGCCAAGAAGGCCGCGGCTCAGGCGCAAGGCGACACCGCAGTGAGCGAGGGTGAAGAGGCCGTTGCGGCGACCCCTGCCGCCGTCCCGCAGCCTGACGCTGCCGACACAGATCCCAAGAAGGCGGCCATTGCCGCCGCCATCGCCCGCGCCAAGGCCAAGAAGGCCGCGGCTCAGGCGCAAGGTGACACCGCCATAAGCGAGGGTGAAGAGGCCGTTGCGGCGGCCCCTGCCGCCGTCCCGCAGCCTGATGCTGCCGACGCAGATCCCAAGAAGGCGGCCATCGCTGCCGCCGTGGCCCGCGCCAAGGCCCGGAAACTGGCGGCCGAGGCGGCAGCCCAGGCCTCCCCTTCTCCATCGACCGACAAGAGCCACTGATCCATGTTCAATATCGCGAGTGCGCCGTTTGCCCATAACCGCAAACAGACCCAAACCCTGATGTTGCTGGTGATGCTGGCCTGTCTGCCCGGTTTTCTGGCGCAAACCTGGTTCTTTGGCTGGGGCACCCTGATCCAGATCCTGCTGGCCCTGGTCACGGCGCTGGCCTCCGAAGCCCTGGTGCTGCGCCTGCGCCAACGCCCCGTCAAGCCAGCCCTGCTGGATGGCAGCGCGGCGCTCACCGCCGTGCTGATCGGTCTCTCCCTGCCGCCGCTGCTGCCCTGGTGGATGCTGGTGCTGGGCACGGCGTTTGCCATCATCATCGCCAAGCACCTCTACGGCGGGCTCGGCCAGAACCTGTTCAACCCCGCCATGGTGGCCTATGTGCTGCTGCTGGTCTCCTTCCCGGTGCAGATGACCAGCTGGCTGCCGCCGTCGAGCATAGCTGCCTACGACATCGGCTTTGGTGATGCGGCCTCGGTGATCTTCACCGGCTTCAGCCTGGATGGCTACAGCATGGCCCAGCTCAAGCAGGGGGTGGACGGGCTGACCATGGCCACGCCGCTGGATACCCTGAAAACCGGGCTGACCCAGGGCCTCACCGCCGGCGAGGTGATGACCCACAAGGTGTTCGAGGGCTGGGGCGGCATCGGCTGGAGCTGGGTCAACCTCGGCTACCTGCTGGGCGGTCTGTTCCTACTGCAACAGAAGGTGATCAGCTGGCGCATCCCGGGGGCCATCCTCGGCGCCCTGCTGCTGGCCGCCACCCTGGGTTATCTGGTGACGCCGGATGCCACCGCCACCCCCATGTTCCACCTGTTCAGCGGCGCCACCATGCTGGGGGCCTTCTTCATCGCCACCGATCCGGTGAGTGCCAGCACCACACCGCGCGGCCGCCTGGTCTATGGCGTGCTCATCGGGGTGCTGGTCTACCTCATCCGCCGTTTTGGCGGCTACCCGGATGCCTTCGCCTTTGCCGTGCTGCTGGCCAACCTGTGCGTGCCGCTGATCGACAGCCTGACACGCCCCAAAGTCTATGGAGCCCGCAGCAAATGATCTCGACAGCCAACGCCTGCATGGCTTGCTGGACAGACAGTCTGAGCTGTCCCAGCGCCCATGACGCCCGTCGTATGAGCGTCGCGCACACCTCACTCTCAGGAACGATGCAATGTTAAAGAGCATGCGCAAGAATGGCGTCACCCTGGCCATGTTCGCCCTGGCCTGTACCGCCCTGGTGGTGGTGACCAACGAATTGACCCAGGGCCGGATCGCCCATCAACAGCAGCTGGAGAAGCTGCGCACCCTCTCCGCCCTGCTGCCGGAGGGGAGCTATGACAACGATCTGGTGGCCAGTTGCAAGCTGGTGCAGAGCAAACGCTATCTGGGCAGCGACCAGCCGATGCCCCTCTACACCGCGACCCTGCAAGGCACCACCACCGGCTATGCGCTGGAAACCGTGGCCCCCGACGGCTACAGTGGGGCCATTCGCCTGATCGTCGGCACCGACGCCAAGGGCACAGTCAGCGCGGTGCGGGTGTTGACCCACAACGAGACGCCCGGTCTTGGCGACAAGATAGAGTTGAAAAAATCTGGCTGGATCAACAGCTTCGTCGGCAAGTTCCTCAACCGCGACAACGAATCCAGCTGGGCCGTGAAGAAGGATGGCGGCGAGTTCGATGCCTTCACCGGCGCCACCATCACCCCCAGGGCCGTGGTCAAGGCGGTGAAGAACCTGCTGTTGCTGCAACAGGAGCACCCCGAGCTGCTGCGGGACGCTCCCGCCTGTGACGCCACCCCCTAACGCCGGAGCACAAGCTATGGAACAAGTCGATGTGATTGACGGGCAGAGCCCGATCAGCGAGAGCAATGGCCGCCGTGAAGAGCTCAAGGAGCTGATGCTGCAGGGGCTGTGGAAGAACAACCCCTCCCTGGTGCAGGTGCTGGGGCTCTGCCCCACCCTGGCGGTCTCCTCCACCTTCACCAATGCGCTGGGGCTCGGCCTTGCCACCATGGCGGTACTGGTCAGCTCCAACCTGGCCATCTCCCTGGTGCGCAACTGGGTGCCCAAGGATATCCGCATCCCGGTCTACGTGATGATCATCGCGGCCCTGGTGACCAGCGTGCAGCTGTTGATGAACGCCTACACCTACGGCCTCTATCAGGCGCTCGGCATCTTCATCGCCCTCATCGTCACCAACTGCGTCATCATAGGCCGGGCCGAGGCCTATGCCTCCAAGAATCCGCCACTGCTGGCGGCCATCGATGGCTTCATGATGGGACTGGGCTTTACCCTGGTGCTGCTGGTGCTGGGGGGTCTTCGCGAGATCATCGGCATGGGCACCCTGTTTGACGGTGCCGACCTGCTGCTGGGTGAGTGGGCCAAGTCCCTGCGCATCGAGCTGTTCCACGCCGACGCCAGCCTGCTGCTGGCGATCCTGCCCCCTGGCGGCTTCATCGGTCTCGGCCTGATGATCGCCGGCAAGAACGCCATCAACGACTGGATGGGCCGCAAGCAGAGTGCCGAGAAGGCCCATTGCAGCGTGCCGGCCGCGGGCGCCCGCGCGACCCAGCTCTGAGCCAAGAGGGAGCCATGAACAACCAGAAACGCAGACTGATCCTGGAGCGACTGCGGGACGACAATCCCCACCCCACCACAGAGCTCAACTTCACCACGCCGTTCGAGCTGCTGATCGCCGTGCTGCTGTCGGCCCAGGCCACCGACGTGAGCGTCAACAAGGCCACCGACAAGCTCTACCCGGTGGCCAACACCCCTCAGGCCATGCTGGATCTGGGGGTGGACGGGGTCAAGGAGTACATCAAGACCATTGGCCTGTTCAACACCAAGGCCGAGAACGTCATCAAGACCTGCGCCATCCTGCTGGAGCGCCACGACGGCGAGGTGCCGGAGAATCGCGAGGCCCTCGAGGCCCTGCCCGGGGTCGGCCGCAAGACCGCCAACGTGGTGCTCAACACCGCCTTCGGCTGGCCCACCATCGCCGTCGATACCCATATCTTCCGGGTCTCCAACCGCACCGGCTTTGCGGTGGGCAAGAACGTCGATCAGGTGGAGGAGAAGCTGCTCAAGGTGGTCCCGGCCGAGTTCAAGCTGGATGTGCACCACTGGCTGATCCTGCACGGACGCTACACCTGCCTGGCCCGCAAGCCGCGTTGTGGCTCCTGCATCATCGAAGATTTGTGTGAGTACAAAGAAAAAGTCTACCCCGAGAGCTGATCCACAGGGCGAGGCCTGGCTCACAGGCGTCTGCGGACCCAGGCCGAGGGCCATGGATTCAAGGCAGTACCAATCACCAACCCGGAGAATTGAGCAATGAGAATTCTGCATACCATGTTGCGCGTCGGCGATCTGCAACGTTCCATCGACTTCTACACCCGTGTGCTGGGCATGAAACTGCTGCGCAAGAGCGAGAACAGCGAGTACAAGTACACCCTGGCTTTCGTCGGCTACGGCGACGAGAAGGATGAGGCCGTCATCGAGCTCACCTACAACTGGGGCGTGAGCGAGTACGAGCTGGGCTCGGCCTACGGCCACATCGCGCTGGAAGCGGACGACATCTACGGCACCTGCGAGGCGCTGCGCGCCGCCGGTGCCAAGATCACCCGCGAACCGGGTCCGGTCAAGGGCGGTACTACCGTCATCGCCTTCGTCGAGGATCCGGACGGTTACAAGATTGAACTGATCGCCAAGAAAGATGCCGGCAGCGGCCTTGGCGAGAGCTTCTGATCCAGGCTTGTCCCCGAAAGAACCAAAAAGAGCGCCGAGGCGCTCTTTTTTTATGGCAGAGATATCACTCAGATGGCGCCATTGCGGCCCATGTTGATCACCACCCGCCGGTTCTTGGCACGGCCACCCTCGGTCTCGTTGGAGGCGACGTGCTGCTTCTCGCCGTGCCCTTCCACCGAGATCTTGCCGGGATCGATGCCGAGATCGACGAACACCTTCTTGATGGCATCGGCCCGCTTCTCAGAGAGCTTCTGGTTCGGCCAGCGGCCACCGTAGCTGTCGCTGTAGGCGTCGATCACCACCACGTCGATGCTCTTGTCCACCTTCACGTACTCGCCGATCATCGCCAGCCGCCGCTTGGAGGCCAGCGACAGCTGATCGCTGTTCTTGTCGTAGGTGAGCACGCTGAAGGCGATGTCGTTGAAACTGTAGGGTAGCAGGCCGTTGACGCAGTCCATGAAGGCCTGGTACTTGACCCGGAAGTTGACCGAAGAGAGGGAGACCCGCACCGGCCGATTCTGGCGATACCAGTCCCGATACTGGAAGGTCGGCATGCGTCCCCCCTCCAGCTCGTCCAGCATGGTCCAGGCGGTCTGCCCCTCCACCAGACCATCAAACTGCTGGTAGAAACGCAGCTGGCTAATCTCTCGCCCGGCCAGGCCAGGGCGCCAGATGGGCGGCATGATGCCCAGACTCACCGTCTGGGTCTGGGCCTGCTGGCGCAGCCCCTTGAGTTCGAAATCCAGATTGATCTTGCGGCCGGCGCGACTGACGAAGGCCCCCGTGCCCCAACTGGGGATGGGATGCTCAAGCCGGCACTCCACCTGGGTATCAGAGGTCAGCCGCCAGACGGATTGATCCAGGCCGGCACCAAATTCGGTGACCCCCGCCTGCAACTGCATACTCACTGATATGCTGACCAACCCCAACACCCAAGCGTTCAACTGCCTGCCCTCCACACGATCTCTGGTTAGGTATCGGCAGGGGCAGGACAAGCTTTAGGGCAAAGCGCTCAATGGGGTGAAGATCCACCCATCAGCTTGAAGCTGGCGATGCGGCCCGCCAGCTCTCGTGCCAGCTGATCCAGCTCAACGCTGTTCTGCTGCAAGGTCTCCGAGTGCTGGCGATGCGCCTCGTACACCTCACGGATGGTCATCACGTTGTGCTGGATATCGTCGGTGACGTAGCGCTGCTCTTCGGTGGCGGTGGCCACCTGGGCTGTCATGTCGCTCACCTTGCGCACCTCGTTGACGATGTCGGTCAGCTCGCTGCCCGCCCGCTTGGCTTCGGTCACGCTCAGCCCCGCCTGCTCGGTACCCAGGTGCATGGCAGTCACCGCCTGATTGGCCCCCTGACGCAGGCGCGACAACATCCGCTCGATGTCGTCGGCGGCCTGCTGAGTGCGCGATGCCAGCGCCCGCACCTCTTCCGCCACCACCGCAAAGCCGCGGCCGGATTCGCCGGCACGGGCCGCCTCGATGGCCGCGTTGAGGGCCAGCAGGTTGGTGCGATCCGAGATCTGCTTGATGAGATTGAGGGCCTCCCCCACCGACTCGGTATCCTGATGCAGGCTGACCACCAGTTGCTGGGTATCGCTCAAGGTACCCGCCACCAGCTGGATGGCGTCTATGGTCTGATCCACCTCCTTGTCCCCCTGCCGGGCCCGGCCGATGGCCTGCTGGGTCGCCAGCGAGGTCTGGGTCGCGTTGCGCGCAATCTCTGCCACCGTCGAGGCCATCTCGGTGGCGGCGGTCGCCACCAGGTCCACCTGACCAAAGCCCCTGGCCACCCCGGCGTTCACCTCGGAGATGACGTTGGCCGAGGCGGCGGCGCTGCGGGTCAACACCTCGCAGGAGCGGCGCACCGCCAGCAACAAGCCTTCCAGGTGTTCGAGGAAGTGGTTCAGATCCCGCGCCAGCGCCCCCAGCTCGTCGCCGGATTGCCAGTTGACCCGCACCGTCAGGTCGTTCTCCTTTACCAGCCGCTTGAAGGTCTGGTGCAGCGCCGTGAAGCCCAGGTGCAGATCCCGCACCACCCGCCAGCAGACGAAGGTGGTCAGTGCCACGCACAGCAAGACCCCGATGGCAGCCCACCAGAAGTCGCTGGCACTCTGGGCCCGCATCTGGTCAACCCGCTCGGACAGCTGCTGATAGAGGCGATCCTCGCTCTGTTTGAGCAGGCCTATCTTGTCGGTACTCAAGGCAAACCAGGCTTCGGCATCGACACCGAAACCACCGGTGGCCGCCTTGTCGAGCGCCAGTTTCTCAATGGCGGCCACCTTGGCTACCACGGGCGAGGCCAGGCTGTCGGCCAGCAGCTGGCGCTGGGTGGGGCTCGCCACCGCCTGGAAGCGTTCAAGATAGGTATTCTGGGCTGCCAGCAGCGAGATGAACTGCTGCAGCAGTGCCGGCGTGAAGCTGTCTCGGCCGAACACGTTGCTCAAGGTTGCCCGCTCCAGCCCCATCCGCTCCTTGCTCTGCAAGAAAGCGGCATAGGCGTTGGTCTGCAGCGCTATGGTGGCATCCCGGCTGTGGATGCTTATCTCATCCACCACCGCCAGCAAGCGGGAGATGATCCGGCTGTAGACGCTGACCTGCTCCGCCACCTCCACCCCCAGCGCACTGACCCGCTCGCGCATGGCCGTCAGCCCGGCCAGCTCCTGCTGTACCTCGCTGAGCGCCAGCAGGGCCGGATCTTGCGCAAAACGCTGCAGCAGGCCATCCACCACCTTGCGCTGGGCCGGCAGGGCATCGCGGAACTTGTTGCCGCCGGAGCCGAGGAAGCCGGCCGACATGCCGCGCTCTTTTTGCAGCTCGTGGGCCAGTTGCGCCGCTTCCCGAACCACATCCAGCGCGGCCTGGGCCTGGCTCATCTCCTGTTCGACCCGATAGCGTTCATACACGTACCGGCCGGAGAAAAACAGCAGGGCCAGCAGTGGCAGGCAGACAACCAGCAACATCTTGTGCGCCAATCCCAGCTTCTTCATCCTTGCTCTCCATTCCATTGATTAAGTGGTCAATTATAAGCTCGCGTGTCGATAATAGAATCGGCTAGCGCCTGCGGGGCGGCGGAGATGGGACAAGGGCCCGCTTTTTTGCCATAATGCCGCCTCATTTCACGCCGACCGAGATACCATGACCGACGCAGTTCACACCCTCAAGGGCCGTTTTCGTGGCTTTTACCCCGTCGTCATCGATGTTGAAACCGCCGGGTTCAATGCCAGAACCGACGCTTTGCTGGAGATCGCTGCCCATACCCTCAAGATGGACGAGCAGGGCTGGCTCGTGCCCGATCAGATCTTCCATTTTCATGTCGAACCGTTCGAGGGCGCCAACCTGGAAAAGGCGGCGCTCGACTTCACCGGCATCGACCCCTTCAATCCCCTGCGTGGCGCCGTCAGCGAGAAAGAGGCGCTGACCGAGATCTTCAAGGGCATTCGCAAGGGGATGAAGGAGCAGGATTGCGGCCGCGCCATCATAGTGGCCCACAACGCTACCTTCGATCACGGCTTCGTGATGGCCGCCGCCGAGCGGGCCGGCCTCAAGCGCAATCCGTTCCATCCGTTTGCCACGTTCGATACTGCGGCACTCTCCGGCCTGGCCCTGGGTCAGACTGTGCTGGCCAAGGCGTGCCAGAGTGCCCGCATCCCGTTCGACAACAAAGAGGCACACTCCGCCCTCTATGACACCGAACGCACCACAGAGCTGTTCTGCCACATCGTCAACCGCTGGAAGAGCCTGGGTGGCTGGCCACCCGCTCACCCGGACAACGAGAGTGACGATGGGGGCGAATAAACCCCGATCTCAAGCAGGCTGCCACGGCAGCCGCTTTTCTTTGCACGGTTTGCCTCTGCTCGTTTATTCCTGATCTGGTTTGACCAGAATAGATAATAAAGTGCCATCCAGCGCCTTTTTTCACGCCTCCGACCCCGTTGTCGGCAGCAGGGCGCCGTGAATGCTGCTGATAGGCCATCAGCCTGATTTTTTACTCGACATTTGTCACATTTTTCGCAAACTAACTGCCTTTCACACGACAGACAGCAACACAAACTATAAGGAAATCAAATGAATCCTGTTGTTATCGCAGTGGCGCTGATGCTGGTGCTCAGCCTGCTGCGGATCAATGTGGTGGTCTCCCTCGCCATCGGCGCCATCGCGGGCGGCCTGATCGGGGGGCTCACCCTTGAGCAGACGCTCTCCACCTTTACCGGTGGCCTGGGTGGCGGTGCCGAGATCGCCCTCTCCTACGCCATGCTGGGTGCCTTCGCCGTCGCCATCTCCCGCTCCGGCATCACCGATCTGCTGGCCCGCAAGGTGATCAGCCAGCTCGGCAAGGATGCCAGCAGCACCCGCATTCTCTGGGTCAAGAGCCTGCTGCTCGCCTCCGTGCTCGCGGTCTCCGTCTCTTCCCAGAACCTGATCCCGGTCCATATCGCCTTCATTCCCATCCTGATCCCGCCGCTGCTGCACGTCATGGCCCAGATGCAGATCGACCGTCGTCAGGTGGCCTGCGTCATCACCTTCGGCCTGACCGCGACCTACATGCTGCTGCCGGTAGGCTTTGGCGGCATCTTCCTCAATAACATCCTGGCCAAGAACCTGATCGACAACGGCGTGCCGGTCGAGCTCGGCCAGCTGCCGATGGCGATGGCCATCCCGGTGCTGGGTATGTTCTGTGGCCTGCTCATCGCCGTCTTCTTCAGCTACCGTAAGCCGCGCCAGTACGATCTGGAGAAGATCCTGGCCGCCGAGCCGGAGACGGTCGAGCTCAACCTCAATCACATCTGGGTGGCCCTGCTGGCCATCGCCGTGGCGCTGGGGCTGCAACTGATGACCAACAGCATAGTGCTGGGGGCCCTGGCGGGTTTCGTCATCTTCACCTGTGGCGGCGTCATCAAGTTTCGCGAGAGTCAGGATGCCTTCACCCAGGGCGTGCGCATGATGTCCCTCATCGGCTTCATCATGATCTCTGCCGCCGGCTTCGCCGCCGTGATGAAGGAGACCCACGGGGTCGACAGCCTGGTGCAGTCCGTAGCCGGCATGATGACCGGCCACAAGGGGCTGGCCGCCCTCCTGATGCTGCTGGTGGGCCTGCTCATCACCATGGGGATCGGCTCCTCCTTCTCCACTGTGCCCATCATCGCCACCATCTATGTGCCGCTGTGCATCCAGCTCGGCTTCTCGCCCATGGCCACCATCGCCCTGGTGGGGGCAGCCGGCGCGCTGGGGGACGCGGGTTCGCCCGCCTCGGATTCGACCCTGGGCCCCACCTCGGGCCTCAACGCCGACGGCCAGCACGACCATATCTGGGACAGCGTGGTGCCGACCTTCATCCACTACAACATCCCGCTCATCCTCTTCGGCTGGATTGCCGCCATGGTGCTCTAAGCCGGGCAGCAAGAGACAAGACAACAAAAAGGCGACCTACGGGTCGCCTTTTTGTTGTCTTCATCATGCCATGTGTACGCCAGAATAAACGAGCGGACAGGTGAGGTACTTTTCCTTCCTAGCTGCTCTGTCGCCCCTCTCTTGTTCTGCTTCGCTCTCCCCTTCGCGCAGGTTCTGCTCGCAACGGCTCAAGGCGGCTCTTGGGCTGGCAACCTTAGTTACCATCCTGCGCCTGGCAGCAGATGCCGGGCCGCCTGTCGGCGATATCAACGGCGCTCAATGGGTGAGCCCCACCAGCACAGCCTGGGTAAACCACAGGCAACAAAAAGGCCGCTCGATGAGCGGCCTTTTTAGATAACCATCAGGGCTTAGCTGTCGCGGCGCTTGCCACCGAACTTACGACCCTTGTCGAAACCGCCTTCACGGCGATCCTTGTTGAAGGGACGGTCACCCTGCGGACGGCGATCCTTGTTGAAAGGACGGTCGCCACGGAACGGACGATCACCGCGCGGCGGACGGCTGCTGGTGTTGCCACCGGCCGGCACTTCGGTGTAGCGGCTGATCTGCAGCGGACGCTGGCAGACACGGGCCTTCTTGATCACTTCCAGCACGTCCGGGCTGATGCCCTTGGGCAGATCGACAGTGGAGAAGTCGTCAGCGATGTCGATGTTACCGATGAAACGGCTCTCGATGTTCGCTTCGTTGGCGATGGCGCCCACGATCTGACCCGGCTTGACGCCGTGATGGGCACCCACGTCTACGCGGTAGCGCTCCATCTCCACGTCCGGGTTGTCTTTGAGCGGACGCGGCTCCAGGGACGGCATGCGACGGGCCGGGCGATCGCCACGGTCACCGAAGTCACGACCGCCGCGGTCGTTGAAGTCACGACGCTCGAAACCACCGCGATCGTTGTTGTTGCTGAACAGCGGATCCGGGATGGAGTCATCCAGCAGCAGCGGCTGATCACCCTGTACCAGCTTGGCCAGGGCGGCAGCCAGCTCCAGCGGATCGGCAGAATCCTCTTCGATCAGCTCGTTCACCAGGTTCACGTAGATCTCGAGCTCTTCGCCCATCATGGTTTCGCGGATGCGCTCCTTGAACTTGGCCAGACGGTGCTGGTTGATGTCCTCGGTGCTCGGCATCTTCATCGGCTCGATGGCCTGACGGGTAGCGTGCTCGATGGCGCGCAGCATACGGCGCTCGCGCGGTGCCACGAACAGGATGGCTTCGCCCTTGCGACCGGCACGACCGGTACGGCCGATACGGTGAACGTAGGATTCGGTGTCGTACGGAATGTCGTAGTTCACTACGTGGGTGATGCGCTCAACGTCCAGACCACGAGCAACCACGTCGGTGGCGATCAGGATGTCCAGCTGGCCCTGACGCAGCTTGTCAACGGTACGCTCACGCAGCTTCTGCGGGATGTCGCCGTGCAGCGCTTCACAGGCGTGACCACGAGCAGCCAGCTTGCCGGCCAGCTCTTCGGCGGCGTTCTTGGTACGCACGAACACCAGCAGCGCTTCGTAGGGTTCCACTTCCAGCAGACGAGTCATGGCGTCCAGCTTGTGCAGACCGGTCACCTGCCAGTAACGCTGGCGAATGGTGGTGGCGGTAGCAGTCTTGGAGGCGATCTTGATCTCTTTGGGCTGCTTCAGGTGCTTCTGGGCCACGCGACGGATCTGCTCCGGCATGGTGGCAGAGAACAGGGCAACCTGACGACCGGCCGGGCACTGATCCATGATCCAGTCCACGTCGTCGATGAAGCCCATGCGCAGCATTTCGTCCGCTTCGTCCAGCACCAGGGCTTTCAGACCGGAGAGGTCCAGGTTCTTGCGACGGATCAGGTCCATCACACGGCCCGGAGTACCCACAACAACCTGAGCACCGCGACGCAGGGCGCGGGTCTGGGTTTCGTAGGAGGCGCCGCCGTAGATGGGCAGCACGTGGAAATCAGGCATGTGGTGGGCATAGCGTTGGCACGCTTCAGCCACCTGCAGGGCCAGTTCGCGGGTAGGCGCCAGCACCAGGATCTGGGTGTTGCGGTTACCAGCTTCCAGACGAGACAACAGAGGCAAGGCAAAAGCAGCGGTCTTCCCTGTACCGGTTTGCGCCTGCCCCAGCAGATCGTGGCCCGCCATCAGGTGGGGAATTGCTGCGGCCTGGATGGGGGACGGGCGCTCATAGCCCACGTCCTGCAGCGCTTTCAGTACAGGCGCGGCCAGTCCAAGCTCACTAAAAAGGGGCAGTTGTTCGGTATCAGACATAGATTCTTCCAGATTAAGGCAGGCGGCTAACACCGCGGAATAGCAAAAAGGCGGCGATTATAGCGCCACTTTGTTCTGCTGTCTTGAAAAATGTGATAGGCCTCTCAAGACGTTGGCAATTATAGAGGGATCTGACGACTATGGCTTGCTTATTTTTCACTCATGGTGCGTGATTGCGGATCACGCTTCGCCAGAGTCCTTGTCCCGCTTGTGCTTGAGCACCGCCATGGTGAGCCGGCTGGTGCACAATAAACGACCACGTTCATCGCGAATTTCTATCTGCCACACCTGAGTGGTCGCCCCCAGATGCAGCGGCGCGCAGCGCCCTGTCACCACCCCTTCCCGCTTGGCCCGCAGGTGGTTGGCATTGACCTCCAGCCCCACGCAATAACTGTCCGCCCCGACCGCCATGTTGGCCGCAAGTGATCCCAGCGTCTCCGCCAGCACCACGGAGGCGCCGCCGTGCAGCATGCCGAGCGGCTGATGGGTGCGGTGATCCACCGGCATGGTGGCCTCCAACCAGTCAGGGCCAAAGGCGGTATAGACGATGTCGAGGTGGGCCATCAGGGTATTGCGAGAGCTGGCGTTGAGCCCCTCAAGGCTCATGGGCTTGCGCCAGATGGGGGCGTTGTCTTGACTCATGACGAGCTGACTCCTTCTGTGATCAATGGGTTATCGCTGCGCGTAGCGGCAAACCAGCAGTGTCGGCGAAAAAGGCATAAAAAAAAAGATGCCCCGCTTGAGGGGGCATCTTCAGGGCTGGCCGGCTGGCCAGGCCCTGTCACCAGGGGTAGGTCACCCCAGGCCATTCGGCCCAGGGGACGTCCCGCCCGGGCAGGCTCGGCGCGGGCCACTGCCACACCTTGCCAAGCCAGGCGCGCAGTTCGGCCTCGAGTTCGGCATCGGTGAGCGGCGCCTCGGCCACCTTCCAGAAAAAGAGCTCCACCGCCACCTCCGGCAGCACCGAGGGATAGAGGTAAACCCCACCCCAGAACTCGGGCTCCCGCGCCGGGCTCCAGAGGCCATAGGCAAAAGAGCGCTTGGCCAGGAACTCGGAACGTTGCCACTCCAGATCGGCCTCGTGCTGGCTCAGGCTGAAACTGGCGGAAGGCCACACATCGTCCGGGCGAAACAGCTGATGAAGCTGGTCCCGTTCGCGCAGCATGGCGACGAACTCCACCACCGCCTGGGTCGGGCTGACCGGCAGCAGCAGGAAGTGCGGGTGCCGATAGGCTTGCGGCACCCTAAACCGCTTGGGCAGCGTCAGCATCAGAGCAGTTCCAGCAGGGCCTGCAACGGGTGCTTGAGTTTCTCCCCCTCCATCCGCTTGACCTGGCTGCGGCACGAATAACCGGTGGCCAGGCAGCGCTCCTTGGGCAGGCGCGCCAGCGGCTCGGCCCAGCTCAGGCCATAGATGCCCTTGGAGTTCTCCACCTGTTTGGCGTCGTGGCCATAGGTACCGGCCATGCCGCAGCAGCCCACCGAGACCGGCTGCAGCGTGGCACCGAAGCGGCGGAACAGAGTGCTCCAGTCGCCGTGGGTGGTGGGCTTGGCGGTCTTCTCGGTGCAGTGAGCGAACAGATACCAGGGTTCGCTGCCCGCCTCTTCCCGCACCGGCAGCGCCTCGGCCGGCAGGGAGAGCAGCCACTCCTGGGGCAACATCACCTGGAAGTCGCCACGAGCGGGGCCGAGTGCCTTCACGTATTCATCCCGATAGCAGAGCACCAGGGAGGGATCGACCCCCACCATGGGGATGCCGAGGGCCGCCACCTTGTTGAGGAACTGGGCGCTGCTGGCCGCGGTACGGGCAAAGGCGCGCAGGAAACCCTTCACGTGCTGGGGCTTGCCGTTGGGCTTGAACGGCAGCAGATAGGGCTGCAGGCCGAGCTTGCAGGCCAGTTTCACCAGATCACGCACCACGGGGGCGTCGTAGTAGCTGGTGAAGGGATCCTGCACGATGAGCACCACTTTTTGACGCTGCTCTGGGCTCATGGCCTCCAGCCCCGGCAGGTCGAAATAGCGGGCGCGGTGGTCGCGCAGCTCCTCGGCCAGGGTCGGCACGCTCAATAGCGGCACGTCCACCATGCCGATGCTCTTCTCGGTCGCCTTCTGGGCCCACTCTTTTTCGAGGAAGAAGTTGACCAGCTTGGGGGCCTTGGCCAGCAGAGGGGCATAGCTCTCCACCGTACCAACGAAGTAATCCTTGGGGCCGCGCAGATAGCGGCTGTGATAGAGCTGCATGAAGCGGGCACGGAAGGTGGGCACATCCACCTTGATGGGGCACTGGCTGGTGCACGCCTTGCACGCGAGGCACCCCTCCATCGCCTCCATCACCTCGTGGGAGAAGTCATACTGGCCGCGAGCGCGGGCCACCGTATTGCGAAACTTGTCGACAATCTGCTTGAAGCGCAGACCGCCGCTTTGCAGCGCCACCTCTTCGGCAAGAGGGTCGAAGCCCTGCTCTGCCAGCTGGCGCAGCCACTCGCGCATCAGGCCGGCCCGCCCCTTGGGGGAGTGGCGGCGATCGCGGCTGATCTTGACCGAGGGGCACATGGGGGAATCGGTCTCGAAGGTGAAACAGAGACCATTGCCGTTGCAATCGAGGGCCCGGGTATAGCTGGTGCGCACCGCCAGCGGGATCTGGCGGTCGAACTTGCCGCGCTTGGGCCCGTCCACCGACACCAGTTCGGCGCCGCTGCCGTAAGGCATGCAGATCTTGCCCGGGTTGATGCGATTGGCCGGGTCGAACGCCCCCTTGACCCGTTGCAACTCCTCCCACAGCTCGCCGAAGAAGGCGGGGCTGTATTCGGAGCGAAAGCCCTTGCCGTGCTCCCCCCACATCAGGCCGCCGTATTTGGCGGTCAGCGCCATCACCTGATCGGAGATGCGCCTCAGCAGCACCTCCTGCTCGGGATCGCACAAGTCCAGCGCCGGGCGCACGTGCAGCACACCAGCATCGACGTGGCCGAACATGCCGTAGTCAAGGCCGTGAGCATCCAGCAGGGCACGAAACTCCATAATGAAGTCCGCCAGGGATTCCGGCGGCACGGCGGTGTCTTCGGTGAAGGCCACCGGCTTCTTGCGCCCCTCGGCGTTGCCGAGCAGCCCCACCGACTTCTTGCGCATGCCGTAGATGGTCTCGATGCTCGGCAGGTGGTCACACACCTGATAGCCGATGACCCCGGCCTCTCCCCTCGCCAGCAGGCCGTCGATGCGCCGGCACAGCTCGGCCACCTTGGCCTTGTGCGCATCCTCGTCGGTGTCGGCAAACTCGACGATGTTGAGCCCCTGCAGATCCTTGCCGGGTACGTCCTTGATGAGATCTTTCACCGAGTGCCAGATGATGTCGGCCCGGGCCAGCCCCAGTACCCGGGAGTCCACCGTCTCCACCGACAGGGCATGCGCCTGCACCATAAAGGGAGCATTTCTGAGCGCAGAGGGGAAACTGTCGTACTTGACGTTGACGAGCGTTCGGTAGCGCGGAATGGGGGTGATGTTGAGTTTGGCCTCGGTGATGAAGCCAAGAGAGCCTTCCGAGCCGCACAGCACCCGGCTCACGTCCAGGGTGTCGGTATCCGGCTGATAGAGGTGCTTGAGATCGTAACCGGTCAAAAAGCGGTTGAGCTTGGGGAAGGTGGTCTCGATGTCGGCGCGCCGTTCGCGGCCGATGCGATAGAGGGTGCGATAGATATCCCCTTCGCGATTCTCAAGGGCCAACTTGGCTTCAAGACGCGAGCCATTGACCGGCTCGGTGGCCATGATGTCACCATTCTCCAGCACGGCCTTGAGACCCAGCACGTGATCCGAGGTCTTGCCGTAGACGAGCGATCCCTGCCCCGAGGCATCAGTGTTGACCATGCCGCCCAGGGTGGCGCGGTTGGAGGTGGAGAGATCCGGCGAGAAGAAGTAGCCGTGGGGTTTCAGATAGGCGTTGAGCTGATCCTTCACCACCCCGGCCTGGGCCCGAACCCACCCCTCTTCCAGATTAATTTCCATGATCTGGTTCATATGGCGCGAGAGATCGACGATAATGCCGCCGCCCAATGACTGGCCATTGGTGCCGGTGCCGCCGCCGCGAGGGAAGAAACTCAGGGTGGCAAACTGTGGCACACCGGCCAGCTTGAGCATCGCCGCTATGTCATCCGCACTGCGCGGATAGAGAACCGCTTGAGGTACGACCTGATAGACACTGTTGTCCGTCGCCATCGCCAACCGGCTTGCATAAGACTTTTCGATATCGCCACGGAATGCGCTGCGCCCCAATGAGTCAAGGAACTGCAGGGTTGTGGATGACAAACTGTCCTGGTAATCGAGTCTCGGGATCATGAATCCTTGTTCCCTTTATTTGCTTGATGCCGGAACTCCGGCGACAACGACTGGCCCACTGCCTCTCTGGGCACTCCGGACCAGTCCGCTCACATGTGAGCGGGCAGTATATCAGCTCAAAAATCCCTTGCGCGGGCAAAATATTCACCATTTGAAAGGAGGATTGTTATGGCTCACCACAGCCATGTTATCAGTACGCTGGTCACCACAGAGAAACAGGCCCTGACCCTGTCGCTGTTCGGCTGCATCTCGTTTGCGCTGTTCGGCATCGGTTACGGCCTCTTCGTCGGCTCCAACGCCATCATGCTCGATGGCATCTTCACCCTGTTCAGCATGGGGATGACGGGCCTGGGACTCGTCACTGCCTATCTCGTTACCCGCCCCTCCGATGAGCGTTTCCAGTACGGCTATGCCCACTTCGAGCCCATCACCAACGTCATCAACGGCGGCATCATCCTGCTGCTCTGTCTCGGGGCCCTCTACAGCGGCATCACTACCCTGTTTGAGGGAGGACGGGAGATCGATCTCGGCCACGCGCTCATCTATGCCGCCGTCTCCACCTTCTTCTGCGCCATCATCTACCTCATCGAGGCCGACGTGGCCGAGCGGGTCAATTCCGAGCTGGTGCGGGTGGACTCCAAGGAGTGGCTGGTGGATACCCTGCTCAGCGCCACCCTGCTCATCGGCTTCGTGGTGGCCATCGGCCTCGATGCCATCGGCTACGGCCACTACAACCGCTACATAGACCCGGTACTGGTCTCTCTGCTGGCCCTGTGTGCCACCCTCATCCCCATCAAGGTGCTCGGTCGCAACCTGCGGGAAGTATTGAAAATTGCCCCGAGGGGGGATGTCTCGCAGCGCGTCGCCCGGGAGGTGGACGCCCTGCGTCAGCGCTATGGCGTCGAGTGCTATAGCCATCTGGCGAAAAGCGGCCGCCGTTTCGATCTCGAACTCAACATTCTGGTGGCGCCGGATCAGGAGTGGCCCGTCGAGCGTCAGGATGCCCTTCGCCAGGAGCTCTGGTCCCGCCTCGGCGATACCCTGGGGGACGCCTGGCTGTCGGTCTGCTTCACCCGCGAAAAGCGCTGGCTGTAACCGCCGCTTGAACTGCCGTTTGGGGGAGGCCAGCCGCCGCCTCCCCCTGTCATCACATCTTCATGGCTTCCCTCTTGCCAAAACGGCGCCAACCGCTATCATCAGGGCTCACTTTTAACCCGAGGTTTTATTGCCCATCATGGACAATCCCCGAAGTTGCCCTTCGTTTCTTCCCGTCAAAACCTATCTTTATCTGCTTAATCAGCGCCTCTGAACAACGTCATAGCCTTGCTGTCACTACGGCCGTCGTGCGCCGTGATCACGTTTGCTCTGTCTGTTTTTATTGAGGTCACATAATGGAATTGCTGCTGGATCCCCATATCTGGATCGGTCTTTTTACCCTGATCATTCTCGAGATCGTGCTCGGGATCGACAACCTGGTCTTTATCGCCATCCTGGTGAAAAAACTGCCCCCCGCCCAGCGGGACAAGGCCCGCATCATCGGCCTGTCGCTGGCCCTGCTGATGCGCCTGGGGCTCTTGAGCGTCATGTCCTGGCTGGTCACCCTGACCACCCCCATCCTGCACATCTGGGATCACCCCTTCTCCGGGCGGGACCTGATCCTGATGGGGGGCGGCCTGTTCCTGCTGTTCAAGGCCACCTCCGAGCTGCATGAGCGGCTGGAGGCCAAGCCGCCCGAAGAGGGGCCGGTCGGCGTCTACGCCAGCTTTGGCGTGGTGATCACCCAGATCCTGGTGCTGGATGCCATCTTCTCGCTGGACTCCATTATCACCGCCGTCGGCATGGTGGAACACCTCGGCGTCATGATGGCGGCCGTGACCATCGCCATGGTGGTGATGGTACTCGCCTCCAAGCCGCTGACCCGCTTCGTCAACGCCCACCCCACAGTGGTGGTGCTCTGTCTGAGCTTCCTGTTGATGATCGGCTTCAGCCTGGTGGCGGAAGGGTTCGGCTTCCATATTCCGAAGGGTTACCTCTATGCGGCCATCGGCTTCTCGGTGCTGATCGAGTTCTTCAACCAGCTCTCCCAGCGCAGTGCCGAGCGCCACGAGGCCAAGCTGCCCCTGCGCGAGCGCACCACAGCCGCCATCTTCAAGCTGATGGGCAGCAAGGCGTATCAGGACAAACCGGACGACGATCTGGATGCCCCCGCCCCCGAGCCGGTGAGCTTTGGCGAGGAGGAGCGCTACATGGTAACCGGGGTGCTGTCGCTGGCCGATCGCTCCATCCGTACCATCATGACCCCGCGCTCCGAGATGGCCTGGATCGACGTCAACGACACCGACGACGAGATCCGCGCCCTGCTGAAGCAGGAGCCCCACAGCCTGTTCCCGGTCTGTGACGGCGATCTGGACGAGGTGATCGGGGTGGTCAAGGCGCGCGACCTGCTGTTTGCCCTCAACGAGGGACAGTCCCTGAGCGAGCTGGCCAAGCAGAACGACCCCATTATCGTGCCGCAGACCATCAACGTAATTAAGCTGCTGGCGGAGCTGCGCCAGGCCAAGGGCAGCCTCATCCTGGTGGCCGACGAGTTCGGCATCATCCAGGGGCTGGTGACCACCCACGACCTGCTGGAGGCCATCGTCGGCGAGCTGCCCGATGAAGACGAGACCCCGGACATGGTCCGCGACGGGGCTGGCTGGCTCATCAACGGCAGCACCAACATCCACCACGTGGAGCAGGTGCTGGAGCACGAAGGGCTGGTGAGCGAGAGCGACGAGTACGTGACCCTCGCCGGCATGCTGCTCTCCCACTTCGGCACCCTGCCCGCCCCGGGCCAGCAGCTGCAACTGCAGCAGCTCTGCTTCGAGGTGGTCGAGGTGAGCGAGCGGCGCATCGAGCGGGTGCGCGTCATGCCGCTGGCGGCCTGACGCCATCTCGTGAAGCCTGCTGCAAAAGGGGACCTTGTCGGTCCCCTTTTCTATTTATCCTCCCCCCTTCCTCCTCTCTCATTTCGCCATTGCTGTCATCAGCGCAATTCTCATCTGCAATTACCCCTCTTTTTCGCAAGGGATGCCGGCACTAGAGTGAGCCCATCATCACCATGAGGAATGCACCATGCACCACGATCACCTGTTCTGCCCCCTGCGTCTCGGCCAGCTGCACCTCAACAATCGCATCGTCATGCCCCCCATGACCCGCTCCCGCGCCAGCCAGCCCGGCGACGTGGCCAATGCCATGATGGCCACCTATTACGCCCAGCGCGCCGGGGCCGGCCTCATCATCAGTGAAGGCACCCAGATTGACCCCATGGGCAAGGGTTACGCCTGGACGCCGGGGATCCACAGCGCCGAACAAGTGGCCGGCTGGAAGCAAGTGACCGACGCCGTCCACGCCAAGGGCGGCACCATGTTCGCCCAACTTTGGCACGTGGGCCGGGTCACTCACCCTGACAACCTCGGCGGTGCCCAGCCCATCTCCTCCTCCGCCATTCAGGCGAAAGGGGTCAAGGTGTTCGTCGACAACGGCAGCGATGCCCCCGGGTTCGTCGAGACCGTCACCCCACGCGCCATGACCCAGGCCGACATCGACCAAGTGGTGGGCCAGTTTCGCCAGGCGGCCCGCAACGCCATGCTGGCCGGCTTTGACGGCATCGAGCTGCACGCCGCCAACGGCTACCTCATCAACCAGTTCCTCGACTCCGAGTCCAATACCCGTACCGACGGCTACGGCGGTTCGCTCGAAAATCGGCTGCGCTTCCTCAAAGAGGTGACCGAGGCGGTCTGCAGCGAGATCGGGGCCGACCGGGTCGGGGTGCGCCTTGCGCCGCTCACCACCTTGAACGGTACCGTGGATGCCAACCCGCAGGAGACCTACCTGGCCGCCGCCCGCCTGCTGGGCCGGCTCGACGTGGTCTACCTGCACGTTGCCGAGGCGGACTGGGACGACGCCCCGCTGATGGCTGAGAGCTTCAAGCAGGGGCTGCGCGATGCCTTCCCCAACACCCTCATCTACGCAGGCAAATACGACGGCGAGCGCGCCCGGGCGGCGCTCGAGGCGGGCTGGGCCGACATGATAGGCTTCGGTCGCCCCTTCGTGGCCAACCCCGACCTGCCCGAGCGGCTGCGCCACGGCTATCCGCTGGCCCCTCACGATCCGGCCACCCTGTTTGGCGGCGGCGAGAAGGGCCTGACCGACTACCCGACCTATCAGGCAGCCGCCCAGCCCCACACGGCCTGAATCAAACCCGCCCAGGCATAAAAAAAACGCGCCCACCATCACTGGTGGGCGCGCCGTTTTGGCTTTTCACGCCAGCCAACGCTCAGTAGAGGCTGACCCCGTAGCAGGCGGCGTAGCTTCTGATCTCCCGGGTCAGCCGCGCCTTGTCGGCCAGGCTCAACCAGCTCGCCTCGACGGCATTGAGTGACAAGCGGCAGAGCTGGTTCATGCTGGCTCCCAGCTCATGGGCCAGGGCCTGGAAGTTGGCGTTCATGTAACCGCCGAAATAGGCGGGGTCGTCCGAGTTGATGGTGACGCACAGCCCTTGCTCCAGCAAATTCAGTACGTTGTGGTGGGCCATCTGGTCAAACACCTTGAGGCGGGTGTTGGAGAGGGGGCAGACGGTGAGCGGCAGCCGGGTATCGGCGAGATAACGCAACAGCTCGGGATCGTCGACGCAGCGTACCCCGTGATCGATGCGCCGCACCTCCAGCTCCCGGATGGCCTGCCAGATGTAGTCCGCCGGCCCCTCCTCGCCGGCATGGGCCACCACAGGCAACCCCAGCTCGCGGCAGCGGGCAAAGACCCGGGCAAACTTGCCGGGCGGGTTGCCGAGCTCCCCCGAGTCGAGGCCGATGCCATGAATGCGCGACAGGAAGGGCTCTGCCTCTGCCAACGTGGCGAAGGCCTCCTCTTCGCTCAGGTGGCGCAAGAAGCTCATGATGAGCCGCCAGCTGATGCCAAACTCTTTCTCCCCGCGCTGCAGCGCCCGCTCGATGCCGCCCAGCACGGTGGCAAAGGGAATGCCACGGGCGGTGTGGGTCTGGGGGTCAAAGAAGATCTCCACGTGCACCACCTTGTCGGCGGCGCAGCGCGCGAGATAGGCCCAGGTGAGATCGAAGAAGTCCTGCTCGGTAACCAGTACGCTGGCCCCCAGGTAGTAAAGATCGAGGAAGGATTGCAGGCAGTCGAACTCGTAGGCGGCGCGCACGCTGGCCACATCTGGCCAGGGCAGGGCCACGCCGTTGCGCTGGCCCAGGGCAAACATCAGTTCCGGCTCGAGCGAGCCTTCGATATGGAGGTGCAGCTCCAGCTTGGGCAGACCGGCAATAAAGTTATCCATGATGACGGCTCCATCAGTGCACAGACAGCGGGACCCGCCAGTGGCAGAGCGGCTCCCTCCCCTGCAATTCATTGTGCACCTATCTCTGTTTATGGGGGAGACTTGTCATCAAACAGACTTATAATGGCGTCACAAAAACAACATAACTATTTGAAGATCTTGAGAGTTGGCGCAACTTTCCGCCGCCTCTTGCGCCTACACAAGGAGTCCCCATGAAGAAAAGCGTCATCTGCGACATCGACGGCGTCATCCTGCACAACAACGATCTGGTGCCGGGCGCCGACCGCTTCGTCCACCGCCTGCTGGAGCAGGGCAGCAAGCTGCTGTTTCTGACCAACTACCCGGCCCAGACCCAGAAAGATCTGCAAAACCGCTTCCGCTCCGCCGGGATCGAGGTGCCGGAGGAGTGCTTCTACACCTCTGCCATGGGTACCGCCGACTTTCTCAAGCGTCAGGACGGCAAGAAGGCCTATGTGATCGGCGAAGGGGCACTGACCCACGAGCTCTACAAGGCCGGTTTCACCATCACCGACATCGACCCCGACTTCGTGGTGGTGGGCGAGACCCGCAACTACAACTGGACCATGATGCAGCTGGGGGCCAAGTTCGTCGATCAGGGTGCCCGCTTCATCGCCACCAACCCGGATACCCACGGCCCCATGATGCACCCGGCCTGCGGCGCCCTGTGCGCCCCCATCGAGCGGATGACCGGCAAGAAGCCCTTCTACGTCGGCAAACCGAGCGCCTGGATCATCCGCGCGGCGCTCAACCGGATGGAGGCCCACTCCGACGACACCATCATCATCGGCGACAACCTGCGCACCGACATTCTGGCTGGCTTCCAGGCCGGCCTCGAGACGGTGCTGGTGCTCTCCGGGGTGAGCAAGGTGGCCGACATCGACCGCATGCCGTTTCGGCCGAACCACATCTTCGACTCAGTAGTGGACATCGACATCGTCTGACCCGCTACCCAGGATAGAGAAGAGGGCAGGCAGGCCCTGCCCTCGCAGGAAACAACATGGAACCCATTCTTATCGCCGTGGCCTTCGGCTGCGGCATGCTGGTCAACCTCATCGGTCTGCCGCCCCTGCTGGGCTTTCTGGCCGCCGGCTTCATCCTCAACGCCATGGGCTATCACAACACCCCGGCCCTCAGCGAAGTGGCCGATCTCGGCGTCACCCTGCTGCTGTTCACCATCGGCCTCAAGCTCAACGTCAAGATCCTGATGCGGCGTGACGTCTGGGGCACCACCAGCCTGCACCTGCTGCTCTCCACCCTGCTGTTTACCGTGGTGCTGCTGGTGTGCAAAGGGCTCGGACTGGCGCTGGCCATGTCGCTCGACTGGCAGCTGGCGCTGCTGCTGGGCTTTGCCCTCTCCTTCTCCAGTACCGTGTTTGCGGTCAAGGTGCTGGAGGAGCGCAGCGACATGAACGCCCTCTATGCCCGCCTCGCCATCGGCGTGCTGGTGATGCAGGATTTGTTCGCGGTGGCCTTCCTGGCGGTCTCCAGCGGCGAGTGGCCCAGCATCTGGGCGCTCTGGATCCTGGGCCTGCCGCTGCTGCGCCCCTTGCTGCTGAAACTGCTGGAGCGGGCCGGTCACGGCGAGCTGCAGGTGCTGTTCGGGATCTTCCTGGCACTGGTGGTGGGGGCCGCCGGCTTCGAGGTGGTGGGGCTCAAACCGGATCTGGGGGCACTCATCATCGGCATGCTGATCGCCTCCCACCCCGCCTCCGCGGGACTGGCCAAGTCGCTCTTTAACCTCAAAGACCTGTTTCTCATCTGCTTCTTTCTCACCATCGGCCTCAACGGCCTGCCGACCCACGACACTATGTTGTTGGCGCTGGCACTGGTGCTGGCCCTGCCGCTCAAGAGCGCGCTCTACTACCTGGTCTACAGCGGCGCCCACCTGCGGGTGCGCACCGCCCTGCTCTCCACCCTGGCGCTCACCAACTTCTCGGAGTTCGGCCTCATCGTCGCGGCCATCGCTGCCAAGGCGGGCTGGATCTCCCACGAGTGGCTGGTTGCGCTCTCTCTGGCGCTGGCAGCCAGCTTCATGATCTCGGCCCCCCTCAACGGCCAGAGCGAGCGAATTTACCATCGGCTCGGCAACTGGCTGCGTGGCATGCAGGCCACCACCCTGCACCCGGAGGACAGGCCCATCGAGCTCGGCGATGCAGAGGTGATCATCCTCGGCATGGGGCGGATCGGCCAGGGGGCCTACTTCGAGCTGGAGAACAAGTACGGCACCGTGATCCTCGGGGTGGAAAACGACAGCGACAAGCTGCCCACCCTGCGCGCCCAGGGGATGAACGTCATCGAGGGGGACGCCACCGATACCGACTTCTGGGACAAGGTGCTGCTCTCCAACCAGGTCAACCTGGTGCTGCTGGCCATGCCTCACCACTCGGGCAACCTCTACGCCATCGAGAAGCTGCGCAGCCACGGCTTTGCCGGCAAGATTGCCGCCATCGTCCGCTTCGAGGACGACATCGCCTCCCTGAGAGAGCAAGGGGTGGATGCGGTGTTCAACGTCTACGACGAAGCGGGCAGCGGTTTCGCCCGTCACGTCATCAAGCGGCTGCAACCACGCTGACGGGCGGGAGCAGCCCCTTGGCAAGGAGGGTGCTATCGTTTACGTTATGCACAACCTCGTTTAATAAAACGAACAATCACGGGGCCTGGATGGCCCCGTTTTTTATCCCTTGCCAAGGAGGCAGCATGAAGACCCTCAACGACTGGATCCTGCTCAGCAGCCACGAGGTGGCCCCCACCCCGCTGATGCCCGCCCCCGAGCGCCTGCGCGCCGGCAACCCACGCCAGACGGTGTGGAACCACTACTCGGATCCGAGCCAGCAGTTCCACGTGGGCTTCTGGAGCTGTGAGCCGGGGCGCTGGGCCATTCACTACACCGAGCATGAATACTGCCAGCTGCTGGAGGGCGAGGCGGTGATCCACGACGGCCAGGGCGGCAGGCTGCCCCTCAAGCCCGGCGATCAGTTCGTCATCCCCGCCGGCTTTGTCGGCGAGTGGGAGACCCTCACCCCCTGCCGCAAGCTCTATGTGATCTTCGAACCAGCCAGCTGACGTTCACGTCAACCTCTTCTCTTTTTTCCGGCGGCCGGACGGGTCGCCGCACTCCTCTGTCGGCTTGACGCTTACGGCATGATTTTCTGCGGTTTTCCCGCTTGCAAAAGGTTTTTGCACTAGGCATTGTGATTGGCGAGGAATGTAAATGGAATTTCGAGCCCGAACGTGGGGGGCTCATATAAAAATCAAGAGGATTACCGCCAATGTGTTCTATTTTCGGCATTCTGGACATCAAATCCGATGCGGCCGCCCTGCGCAAATCGGCGCTGGAGATGTCCAAGCGATTGCGTCACCGCGGTCCTGACTGGTCCGGCGTCTACAGCTCCGACAAAGCCATACTGGTGCACGAGCGCCTGGCCATCGTCGATCCTGGCAACGGCGCCCAGCCGCTCTACAACCCCGAGCGCACCCATGTGCTGGCCGTCAACGGCGAGATTTACAACCACAAAGAGCTGGAGAAGAACCTCAAGGTCGACTTCCAGTTCCAGACCCACTCCGACTGCGAGGTGCTGCTGGCCCTCTACAAGGAGAAGGGCCCCGCCTTCCTGGATGACCTGAACGGCATCTTCGCCTTCATCCTCTATGACGCAGAGCAGGATGCGTATCTCATCGGTCGCGACCACATGGGGATCATCCCCCTCTACACCGGTCGCGACGAGCACGGCAACTTCTACGTCGCCTCCGAGATGAAGGCGCTGGTACCGGTCTGCAAGAGCGTCGAAACCTTCCCGCCGGGACACTATCTGTGGAGCAAGGATGGCGAGCTTAAAACTTGGTACAAACGCGACTGGATGGAGTACGGCGCGGTCGAGCACAACGTCAGCGACAAGGCCGAGCTGAAAGCCGCTCTGGAAGCGGCGGTCAAGCGTCAGCTGATGTGCGACGTGCCCTACGGCGTGCTGCTCTCCGGCGGGCTGGATTCCTCCGTCATCTCCGCCATCACCAAGCTCTATGCCGCCCGTCGGGTTGAAGACGATGGCAAGAGCGAGGCCTGGTGGCCCCAGCTGCACTCCTTCGCCGTGGGTCTGGAAGGCTCGCCGGATCTCGCCGCCGCCCAGAAGGTCGCCGATCATTTGGGCACCATCCACCACCAGATCCACTTCACCGTGCAGGAGGGGCTGGATGCCCTGCGGGACGTCATCTATCACCTCGAGACCTATGACGTCACCACCATCCGAGCCTCCACGCCCATGTATCTGATGGCCCGCTACATCAAGGCGATGGGGATCAAGATGGTGCTCTCCGGCGAAGGCTCCGACGAGCTGTTCGGCGGCTACCTTTACTTCCACAAGGCGCCCAACGCCCGCGAGTTCCACGAAGAGAACGTGCGCAAGCTCGCCTCTTTGCACCTCTATGACTGCCTGCGCGCCAACAAGTCGATGGCCGCCTGGGGGGTCGAGGGTCGCGTGCCCTTCCTCGACAAGGAGTTCATGGACGTGGCGATGCGTCTGCAACCTGCCGACAAGATGTGCGGCAAGGGCAAGATCGAGAAGCACATCCTGCGCGAAGCGTTCGAGGATCTGCTGCCCCATGAAGTGGCATGGCGCCAGAAAGAACAGTTCTCCGATGGCGTAGGCTATTCGTGGATCGACAGCCTGAAAGCCATGGTCGAGCAGGAAGTGACGGATCAGATGTTCGAGGCGGCAGCCTTCCGCTTCCCCGTCAACACCCCGCTTACCAAGGAGGCCTACTACTACCGCGCCATCTTTGACGAGCACTTCCCGCTGGAGTCCGCCGCCCGCACCGTGCCCTATGGCAAGTCGGTCGCCTGCTCCACCCCGACCGCGCTGGAGTGGGATGCCAAGTTCAAGGAGATGGCCGACCCGTCCGGTCGCGCCGTGATGGATGTCCACCAGCAGGGTTACTGATCTGCTGGCGTCCTCCCTTGCCTCAATGCCAAGCCCCTCCTGCGAGGGGCTTTGTTTTTCCCGCCGACCCATTCCCGCTTTTTGCATAACAAGGGCCCATCTCGCCCTTGGCGACCGGGCTCGCTCGTGTCACATTGTTGCGGCTTGGAAGCAACCACAACGACACAAGGAGCACGTGATGAACCGACTGCTATTGCCGCTGGTGCTTGGCACCGCCCTGTTTCATGGCGAGGCGTACAGCGCCGACCACCTCTGGAGCCAGACCCTGCCCGATTACAGCCAGGGCTATGACGAGCAGCGGGACCCGGCCCGCGATCTCGCCGCCGCCACCACCAAGGCCAGTGCCGAGGGCAAGAAAGTCCTGCTGCTGGTGGGCGGCGAGTGGTGCAGCTGGTGCCAGGAGATGAACCACTTTCTGGACCGGGAGCCCAAACTCGCCGGCCAGTTCAACCGCACCTTCGTGGTGGTCAAGGTGAACGTCAGCAAGCAGAACAAGAACGAATCCTTCCTCAAAGATTATCCCGAGTACCTGGGGGTGCCCCACTTCTACGTGCTGGATGGCAAGGGCAAGCTGCTCGAATCCTTCAACACCGGGCTGCTGGAGAAGGGTGACAGCTACGACGGGGAGAAATTCGGCAAGTTCATCGCCTTCTTCCAGCCCAAGCCCACCCGCGGCTAGCGAGCCCCTGATATGAAAGCCCCGCACGGTCGGCTGACGGTGCGGGGCTCGATAATTGGAACCTGGCAGGAAGGCGCAGCTTCAGGGCTGGGCATCCTGCTGATTGGCGGGGGCGGCCTTGATAAAGGCCTGCAACTGCTCGCAGTTGGCGACGATGCGGTTGATGGTGGGATAGTCTTCCAGCGACATGTCGTAGCGACGGGCGTTGTAGACCTGGGGCACCAGCATGCAGTCCGCCAGGGTCACCTCGTTGCCGACGCAATAGATGCCGGCGGTGGTCATCAACAGCTGCTCCAGCGCGCTGAAGGTTTCGTCAATCCAGTGGCGATACCAGGCCGCTTCCTGCTCCTTACCCGCCCTGAGATGCTCTCCCAGGTAATTGAGCACCCGCAGGTTGTTGAGGGGATGGATGTCGCAGGCGATCATGTTGACGATCTGGCGTACCCGGGCCCGCTCCTCGGGGGCGGACGGCATCAGCGGGTGAGCGGGGTAGGTTTCGTCGAGGTACTCCATGATGGCCACCGACTGCCCCACCTGCACCTCACCATCCACCAGAAACGGCACCAGCCCCTGGGGATTGAGCCGGCGATAGGCCTTCTCGCGCTGCTCGCCCTGCCGCAGATTGACCGGATGCTGCTCGTAGTCGAGCCCCTTGAGCTGCATCACGATCCGTACCCGATAACTTGCCGATGAACGCCAATATCCAAACAACTGCAACATACTTTGTCCCTGTGTTGACAGGTGCATGGACACCTGCCGCTCACCCGTCGGCCACGTGCCCATGCCGCCCCCTTCACTTCGTCTGACTGGCCTCTGCCGGCGTGACCCGCTGCAAAATGGTGCCAAACAGACTCATCCCGTTGCGATCCTGCATCGCGATGGACACTGTATCACCAAAGCGCAGAAAGGGTGTAGTGGCTTGACCTGACTCGATAATTTCCAGCATTCGCAGCTCGGCGAGGCAGGATGAGCCGCGACTTCTGTCGTAGTTGGAGACGGTGCCCGAGCCGATGATGCAGCCCGCCCCGAGGGGCCGGGTCTTGGCGGCGTGGGCGATCAGCTCATAAAAGTTGAAGGTCATGTCCACCCCGGCATCGGGGGCCCCGAACAGGGCGCCGTTGAGGTGGGTCTCGAGGGGCAGATGCACCTTGCCGTCGCGCCAGTCATCTCCCAGCTCGTCCGGGGTGATGGCCAGCGGCGAGAAGCTGCTGGAGGGCTTGGACTGAAAGAAGCCAAAGCCCTTGGCAAGCTCACCCGGGATGAGGTTGCGCAGGCTCACGTCGTTGACCAGCATCAACAGCTTGATGTGACCGGCGGCGGCCTGCGGGCTGGTGCCCATCGGCACGTCGTCGGTGATGACGGCGATCTCCGACTCGAAATCGATGCCCCACTCCTCCGACCCCATCGGGATGGTGCCACGGGGCGGCAGGAAGCTGTCCGAGCCCCCCTGATACATCAGGAGATCGTGCCAGAAGCTTTCCGGCATTTCGGCGCCGCGCGCCTTGCGCACCAGCTCCACGTGGTTGACGTAGGCGCTGCCGTCGGCCCACTGGTAGGCGCGCGGCAGCGGGGAGAGACAGACCGTCTCGTCGAACGGGAAGGCGTCAGGGCTGGCGCCATCGTTGAGCTGCTGATAGACGGCGGTCAGCTTGGGCGCAAGCTCGGCCCACTCGTCGAGGGCCGCCTGCAGGGTAGCAGCAAGGTGCGGCACGCGCACCGCGCGGCTCAGATCGCGACTCACCACCACTAGGGCGCCGTCCCGTTTGCCATTGTTCAGGGTTGCCAGTTTCATAGGGATTCCTTTTATTTGCCGTTGGTGGCGGGTGTGAGTTCCGGGCGCAACCAGCTGGTGACGTAACGCGGGTTCTCCACCCCGTCACACAGGCTGCCGACGTTGAGTGCATCGCGGGTATCCAGCATCACCGCCACCTCGTCGGTGAACTTCTTGGCGTAGGCCTGACCCGCCGCAAACGCCTTGGGATGGGGACCGTGGGTAAATCCGGCGGGATGGAAGGTGACCATACCCCGCTCTATGTTGTCCCGACTGAAGAAATCCCCGGCGTGATAGAAGAGCACCTCGTCGTAGTCGTCATTGCTGTGGTAGAAGGGCACCTTGAGGGCGCCGGGATCGCTCTCGATGGGGCGCGGCACGAAGGTGCAGACCACGAACCGGCTCGCCACGAAGGTGGAGTGAGCCGACGGTGGCAGGTGATAGCGGTGGCTCATCAGCGGGCGGATATCTCGCCAGTTGAGGCGCACCACGCAGAGATCCCCGTGCCACCCTTGCGCATCCAGCGGATTGAACGGCCAGGTGATGACCGACACCTGGTTGTGCCGCTTGACCTGCAGCGACCAGGGATTCTCATCCTGCTGGGCCAGGAAGCGCTCGTTGATGGCCGGCACGTCCAGCGCCGCCGGGTCGAAGATGGCGTGATTGCCCACCAGCCCCTTGTCCGGCAGCTGGTAGCTGTCGTTGGTCGCCTCGATCATCAGGATGAACAGGGGCGCCGTCGGCTCGATGCGCCACATGGTGCCGCGGGGGATCACCAGGTAGTCGCCATCGCGCAGGGTCAGGTGACCGTAATCGCAGTAAAACTCGCCGCTCCCCTCGTGGATGAACAGGAGCTCGTCGCCATCGGCGTTGCGCACCAGGAACGGCATGGGCTCATGCAGACGCCAGATGCGGTAACGGCAGTGGGGATTGCTCAGAATATCCGGCATCACCCAGGGGGAGAGGGAGCTCACCTCCTCGCCGAGGGCGTTGAGATCGAACAGGCGCGGGCGCAGCGGCCCCTCCCAGTTGATCCAGTCGGTGGGGGCATGCTTGTGGTGCATGTGGGTGGCCGGCCCGAAAAAGCCGGAGCGGCCCAGTTCACGCTCATAGATGGCCTGCTCGGGCAGGTCGGCATGAGCCTGGCGGGAGTGGGTCCCCTCCCGGTGGGGAAAGTTAATCCAGTTACGCATTGCCAACCTCCCTTGCCTGACCGACAACCTGCACGTGGCGGCTTTCGTTACGCATCATTGAGCACCCCGCGACGGATCTGATCCAGCTCGATGGATTCGAACAGTGCCTGGAAGTTGCCCTCGCCAAAGCCTTCGTTGCCCTTGCGCTGGATGATCTCGAAGAACACCGGGCCGATCACGGTATCGGTGAAGATCTGCAGCAGGATGCCGTCCTTGGTGGGAGAGCCGTCGATGAGAATGCGCAGCTCTTTGAGCGCCGCCAGATCCTCCTGATGCCCCTCGACCCGGCTGTCCACCTTCTCGTAGTAGGTGTCCGGGGTCGGCATGAAGCCGGTGCCACGGCCGCGCAGGGTACGGATGGTGTGGTAGATGTCGCTCGACGCCATGGCGATGTGCTGGATCCCCTCCCCCTTGTACTGGCGCAGGTACTCCTCGATCTGGGACTTGTCGTCGGAGGATTCGTTGATGGGGATGCGAATTTTGCCGCAGGGTGCCGTCATGGCGCGAGAATGGAGCCCGGTCAGCTTGCCCTCGATGTCGAAGTAGCGGATTTCGCGGAAGTTGCCGATCCGCTCGTAGAAATTGGACCAGACATCCATGTTGCCGCGCTGCACGTTGTGGGTCAGGTGGTCAATCTCGTAAAGACCTGCATCCACCTCGGCCATGCGCGCCTGCCAGTCGGGATAGAAGACAAAATCCACGTCATAGATGGAGCCCTTGTCGCCGTAGCGGTCGACGAAAGAGAGGGTGCTCTCGCCGATGCCGTAGATGGCGGGGATGTTGAGCTCCATGGGGCCAATCTTGCCGACGAACGGCTTGGCACCCTTGCCGATGGCGTACTGCTGGGCCTTGCCTGCATCGCTCACCCGAAACGCCATGCCGCAGACGCTCGGCCCGTGCAGGCTGGCAAACTGCTCGGCCTGGGAGTGGGGCTCGGCATTGACCACGAAGTTGATGTCGCCCTGGCGGTAGAGCCAGCACTGCTTGTGCTTGTGCTGCGCCACCTCGGCAAAGCCCAGCGAGACGAACAGCGCCTTGAGGGCGGCAATGCCCTTGGCATCGGGCGCCGTGTACTCGACGAATTCGAAACCATCGGTGCCGAGCGGGTTGATGGTGTGAGTACGGGCAGAAGAAGTGGTCGTCATGATGCGCTCCTTGCGATTGACTGATAACGAAACGGGTCACACCGGGGCGCTGCGGGCAGCTGCCACCGGCATTGTTAACAACTTGTTTCATTAGAGGCAGGGGCGTAGCGGAAGAAAAGAGGCGGCGTTCAGATAGTTTGACGGGGGAGACGCCCAAAAGATGTAAATAGATTGTGACATTGAGGGCGCAGCCTTGTGGCGCGCTCGGTGGCGGCCCACAAGGCTGTCAGTTTTGCCTTACAGGGACCAGTATCTGGGCTCGATGCGGGGCAGTGACTGCCGCGCTTGTTGCAGCCGCGCCGGGGTGGGGTTGATGAGCCAGGCCGCCTGCCCCTCTGCCAGCAGTGGCAAGTCGTGCAGGCTGTCGCTCAGGGCCAGGGTGGCGCTGAGGGCCTGGATCCCGGGCAGGATCTTGTGGCGGCCGTGACAGTAAAAACGTGGCATCAGGCCGCCGAGGCGATAGTGCATCCGCGAGCCCAGAATACGATGGGGCAGTTGGCCGGGCAGCTGCTGATGGAGCTGACCCCGCACCAGGGCGCGGGGGCTGGCGGAGAGCACCCAGCAGCGCAGCCCTTCGGCCAGCAGCAGGGCGCGCGCCTCCTGAAACAGCCCAGGTCGGGTGCGGCAATAGGCCCGCACCAGGCGGCGCCACGCCAGCGGCGAGAGCCCCAGGGTGATGGCCCACCAGATCAGTGAAATGCCGCGCCTGCGCTGGCTTGGCAGCAGATAGACCAGCCCCCCCAGCGCCATCACAGGCCACAGCAGTAGCGGCCAGATCCGGCGGCGCAGGATGAAACGCAGCAGCCCGGCATGGCTGTCATCCGGCGCCAGGGTGTCGTCAAAATCGGCCAGGATCCAGCCGCTGACGGGCAGATCCGGTGCGACTGGCACTGTTGTCCCCATCATTCGGCAAGCCCCGCGATGGCTGTATACAGCTCGGGCAGCACAAACAGCGCGCCTTCGTCGGGCGGACAGACAAAGTCGAACGCCTCCCCCGCCAGGGTGAAGGCGAGGCGCCAGGCGTGCAGATAGCCGCGATCGGCCGCCGTGCCGCCGTAGCGCTCATCCCCGAGGATCGGCGCCCCCACGCTCTTCAAGGCCACCCGGATCTGGTGGGTCTTGCCGGTCTGAGGCTTGATGCGATAAAGGCGCAGCCCCTCGCGCACCGAGACGGAGTCGAACCAGCTGATGGCGGGGTTGTCGAGTGTGCGGGTCAGCATCCAGCTGCCCCCCCGCCCCTTTTGCATGTCCCCCTTCACCCAGCCCTGCTTCTTCTTCGGCTTGCGATCGGAGAGGGCCAGATACTGCTTGCTCACCTCCCGCGCGGCAAAGGCCATGCTGAGGGCCCGGTTGGCCTCGGTAGTGCGCGCCAGGAGCACCAGCCCGGAGGTCATCTTGTCGAGCCGATGCGCTGGATAGAGCTGCAGACCCGTGTCCGCCTTGACCCGGCTGACCAGGCCAGGATGGAGCAGACCGGACTCGTCGGTCTCGTCGTGCATGCCGAGCCCGGGTCCCTTGTTGATAACCATGAAATCTTTGTGCTGCGCTAGTATCCGGTACATCAATAACCCTTTAGAATGTTTTTAATTACAAGAAGATGACCCTGCGGGGTCGCACCCCATGAACACTCAGAACAAGACTCGCACGGATGAAGAGATGCTTGCTTTGGCTGCTGCTGATCGGTATCAGCCATGCTGTTCCCCTGCGGGCCAGCGAATCCCCCCTTGAGGCCCCGGAGCGAGTAGTGCTCCAGTTGCGCTGGCTGCACCAGCCCCAGTTCGTTGGCTATCACATGGCCAAGGCCAAGGGCTTCTATGCCAGTGCCGGGCTGGACGTCGAGATACGGCCCGGCGGCAAAGACATCAGCCCGGTAGCAGAAGTGCTGAGCGGGCGGGCCGACTTCGGGGTCGGTAACACCGAAGTGCTGACCAGCTACGCCAATGGCAAACCGCTACTGGCGCTCGCCAGCGTCTATCAGCACTCGCCGTCCATCTTTCTGGCCCGCCGTGACAGCGGCATTCTCACCGTTGACGACATGCGTGGCAAACGGATCATGATGTTTTCGGCCCATCAGGACGCCGAACTGCTGGCCACCCTCTTCTATCAGGGGCTGAGCGAGCGTCAGCTCATCCCGCTGCCCACCTCGGTCAACATCGAAGATCTCGTCGAGGGGCGGGTCGACATCTTCAACGCCTACCTCAGCAACGAGCCCTTCTATCTGGAAGAGCGCGGCATTCCCGTCTCCGTCATCAATCCGCGCAACTACGGCATCGATTTTTACAGCGACATCCTGTTCACCACCCAGGCCCAGGAGCACGCCCATCCGGATCGGGTGGCCCGCTTTCGTGCCGCGAGCCTGGCCGGCTGGCGTTATGCCCTGGCCCACCCGCAGGAAGCCATCGCCCTGCTGCGCAAGGAGTATGGCGTCAACCGCAGTCAGGCCCACATGGAGTACGAGCTGCAGGTGAGCAAGGAGATGATCCAGCCGCTCTATGTGGAGATCGGGTATATGAATCCGGACCGCATGGCCCATATCATGCAGCAGCTGGTGGAGATCGGGTTGGTGCCAAAGCCGGTCTCCTTGAGCGACTTTCTCTACCAGGCCCCCTCCGAGCAGTGGATCTTCTGGCGCCCCTGGTTCCTGCTGAGCTTGGCGGCCAGCGTGCTGATCCTGCTGCTGGCCCTCTATCTATTGATGTGCAACCAGCGGCTCAACCGCGAAATTGCCCTGCGCCGTCAGCGGGAGGAGGAGATCTGGCAGTTGGCCCGCCGCGACCCCCTCACCAACCTGCCCAACCGGCTGAGCCTGATGGAGCGGCTCGCAGCCCAGATCAAGGGGCCGGCGCCAGGCTGCCTGCTGTTTTGCGATCTCAACGACTTCAAGCAGGTCAATGACGACTTCGGCCACAGCCACGGCGATGCCCTCCTCTGCCAGCTGGCGGAGCGGATCAGCCGCAGCCTCGGGCCACTGCACTTCTTTGCCAGGCTGGCCGGCGACGAGTTCGTGTTGCTGTTGCCGGGCCATGATCAGGCGCAGGCCGACGCCATCGCCGAGCAGATCAGGGCCACCATGCAGCCGCCGTTCGAGGTAGAAGGGATCCCGCTGGCGGTCGGCATCAGCGTCGGCATCAGCCAGTACCAGCCGGGCTGGCGTCCCGAGCAGTGGTTGATCCAGGCCGATCGCGCCATGTACCACGACAAGGGAAACCCGCTGAGCCAGGCCACTGCCTGATCGACACGCCAGACAGCACAAGGCCACCCGCAGGTGGCCTTGTTGTATGGATGTCAGCGAGGGCTAACCGAAGGTCTGCCCCAGGGATTTGAGCTGTCTGGCCTTGGTCAGCAGGATCTCGCTCGACTCGTCCACGTCCTGCATCTTGTTGCTGTTGGCGTGGGAGTGCTGCGAGATGAGGTTGACGTTCTGGCTGATGTCCTCCACCACCGCCTGCTGCTGCTCCGCCGCCGCCGCCGCCGAGATCTGGGCCGAGAAGTCCATCACCAGCTCGATCTCCGCCAGCACCTGATGCAGGCTATCCGACCCCATCCGGGTCATCTCCACGCAGGCCTGAGTCTGTTGCAGGTTGTTCTGCATCATCCCCTTCCAGCCGTTCAGGGTGCGCTGGATCTGGCCGATACTGCCCTGGATCTGTTCGGTGGCCTTGTGGGTGCGGGTAGACAGGGTGCGCACCTCGTCCGCCACCACCGCAAAGCCGCGCCCCTGCTCGCCGGCCCGCGCCGCCTCGATGGCGGCGTTGAGCGCCAGCAGGTTGGTCTGATCGGCAATGCCCTGGATCTCCCCCATCAGCACCCCGATGCGATCCGACTCGCTGGCCAGCGCCACCGCCGAGGCAAAGGCGTGCTCCGCCTCCTTCGCCAGCTCGGTGATCTTGTGCTCGGTCTCGAGCAACTGCTGATCCGTGTGCTGGCAATGAGCCTTGGCCTCGGCAATCTGGCTGTTGGTCTCCTGGATGTTGCGGGCGATCTCCTGCGCCGTGCTCGCCATCTCGGTGATGGCGGTCGCCATCTGCTGGGTCTGGGCATCCTGCTCGGCAATGTCCGAGCTCGCCTCGCTGGAGGCGCTCTTCAGGTGTACCGCCAGATCCTGCAGCGAGTGCGTGGCGTCGTCCACCCGGCCAAGCACGGTGCGGATGCGGGCCTGCAGCAGCTTGATGTGAAAGTCGGCGATGGCGCTCGGCTCCTGCCCCGAGTAGATGAGGCGGGTCAGGCTGTCATACTCGCCGGCCAGTTGCTGCAAGTAACGGGGGGTGGTGATGAGCTCGTGGCGATAGAGCAGCCCCAGCAAGATAAGCGGCAGCGCCATGTAAAGAGCGGCCCAGCCGCCCAGTTCTACTGTGCCGAGCCAACCCAGTGCCAGCAGCCCGGCCACCGCCACCCCGTGACGCAGCCGCGCCAACGAGAGCCTGGGCCTGCCGCCTCCCTGCTCCGCCGCCCGCAGCCGCGCATAGGTGCGAGCGGCGATCTGCTTCATCTGCGGATCGGCGCGGCAGCGCACCGACTGGTAGCCGCTGATCTTGCCCTGCTCGAAGATAGGGGTGACATAGGCATCCACCCAGTAGTAGCGACCATCCTGGCAGCGGTTCTTCACCATGCCGCGCCATGGCTGGCCTTGCTTGAGCTTGCCCCACAGGTCGGCAAATGCCGCCTTGGGCATGTCGGGGTGGCGCACCATGTTGTGGTGCTGCCCTACCAGCTCGGCCCGGCTGTAACCGGCAACCCGGCAGAAGTTGTCATTGGCGTAAGTGATCACGCCCCGCAGATCCGTGGTGGACACCAGCTGTTCATCAGCGGCGAAATCCACTTCCTGATCAACTAGATGAGCTATTTGTTCGCGCATGCAGCCCCCTCTACTGTTTTATTTCTCAATAGAGTGTTGGGAAGCAATCCACAGCTGTAAAGGCGAAATCAAAAAGAAACAGGCCGGTTTGGTACAATCCGGCCTGGCAGAGAATAATCTTTGATTTACATCAAGTTTTTTGCCCGCGCGCACACTTACTGCAGGTTAAGATGGCTGGCGATGGCCTTGAACAGCACAGGGTAGTCATCCTCGAAATGGTGGGCACCTGGCAGGATCACAGTAGTCACGTTGGGCTGCTGCAAGTGGGGGCAGAGCCGTACCGGCGAGTCGTCATCCGCCCCCTGCAGGCAGAGCATCGGCAGGGAGTGAATGGCGTTGACCTCTGGCTGGGTGGGATAGCTGCCCGCCTTGTCGCGGGTCACTATGTCGCTGACGTGGATCTCGAAGTCGGAGGCGGTCGAGGGGGAGAGCATCACGGCCCCGACCAGGCTCTTGCGGTAGGGTTCGGGCAGCCGGTTGATGACGAAGGGCACGATCTCCGCCCCGAAGGAGAAACCCACCAGCAGCCAGCGCTGGCGCCCCCAGCGGGACTGGTAATCGTCCAGGATCCGCACCAGATCGGCGGTAACCTGCTCTGGATCCTTCTTCTTCCAGTAGTAGGTGAGCGAGCTCCAGCCCACCACCGGCATGCCGTGCTGCTGCAACTGGGCGCTGAGCCCCTTGTCCAGCGCGGCCCAGCCGCCATCACCACTCAGAAACACCACCATGGGGGCACTCGAGGCTTGCGCCACCGGCAGCTCCACCAGCCCGAGATCTTCTTTCACCGGCGCGGCCGAGAGCGAGAAGGCGCAGCACGCCAGCAGCAATAACAGGATCCTCATGAACGACTCCTACTTTTTGATGAGCCCGAACGGGCCTCGGCTGATCAGGGAGATCAGGTTGGTCAGCACCCGCGGCAACACCAGCTTGCTGGCGCAGAGCAGGTAGCGCGGCTCCCAGTCCGGCGAGAACTTCTCCTTGTAGCGCCTGAGCCCCTGAAAATTGTAGAAACGGCTGCCCCGGGTGAAGATGGTGTTGCCAAGCTTGGTCCAGTAACCGCTCAGGGGGTGATCGTTGAAGCCAGACATGGGCGCCATGCCGAGGTTGAAGCTGGCGTAGCCCTCGCCCTTGCCCCACAGCAGCAGCTCGACGAACAGGAAATCCATGATAGGGGCCGTGCCCGTGTCCAGGCTGTAGCGCATCAGATCGATGGAGAGGCTCTCCTTGTTGTCGCTGACCAGAGGTTGGCAAAACCGACGATCTGCCCCTCGTGACGCACCAGGGCGGCCGGGCTCAGGCTGAGGTAGGCCGGCTCGAAACTGCCCACCGAGAAGCCTTTCTCCTTGCCCTGTTTGCTCTGCAGCCAGGTGTCCGACACCTCCTTGAGGCGTGGCAACAGTGCAGGTACGCATTCAGGCGCCACCACCTCGAACGACAACCCCTCCCGCTTGCCCTTGGCGTGGCTCTGGCGCAGGTTGCGCAGCCGGCTGCCAGCCAGCTCGAAGGCCGCCAGATCGACGATGGCTTCCTCCCCCAGCTTGAACGGGATCAGGCCCAGCTCCAGGTAGAGCGGCAGGTAGCGGGCCGACACCTGGTAGAACACCGGGCTGGCATCGTGCTGGTCGCACAGCTCGCGAAACTGCCAGAGCAGCTCCTCGATAAGCTCAGGCTGACCGATGGGATCCCCCATCACGATCCAGCCATTGCCCTCGACGCCGTACATCAAAAACGCCTCGCCGCCGGGATGAAACAGCAGCGACTTGTCGCCAAGCTGGGCCAGGTAACCGTGACCGCCCCCCTCGCGCAGCACCAGGGCATGGGCACGGGCCAGCTCCTCCGGCTCCGGCTTGCGCCCGGAGACCCGCAGCGGCGCCAGCAGCTGGGCCACCCCCACCACCGCCAGTACCGCCACCACGCTGCCCATGGCCCGTAGCCCGCGGGAGGCGGCGCCATGGGGCGAGAAGTGGAACCAGAGGGCATGGTCATACTCCACCTGGCGATAGGAGAAGAGCAGCAGCCAGAGCGCCCCCAGCAGCACGGCCCCCACCGAGATGAGCCAGCCTGGGGTAAACTGGGCGTGCAGCAGGGAGCCCTTGCGATAAAATAGCGAGCGGCAGGGGGTGATAATGAGCAGGAACAGCCCGAGCAGCAGGGCCGACTCCCAGTCGAACCCCTTGAGCAGGGAGAAGATCATCCCCAACCCCAGCAGCAGCTGGGTGATGCGAAACGCCGCATCGTGGCGCCGGTAGAGGCTGCGGGCCAGCAGGATCAGCAGCACGCCGCTGACGCTGCCAAGCACATGGGAGAGCTCCAGCAGGTGCAGCGGCAATACCTGCAGGAACATCTCGATGCGCCCGCGCATGGTGGGGATCATCCCCGAGCAGAGCAGCAGGCTGCCCGCCGCGAACGCCCCCAGGCTGATCAGCGCCGGCAGGAACTCCCACACCGCGGTCATGATGCCCTGCAGCCGGCTCCAGCGCGCCTTCTGCTGCAGCAGCTCCTGGCTGGTGAACAACAGTAAGGCGCACAGGAAAGGCAGCACATAGTAGATGCAGCGATAGAGCAGCAGGGAGGCCAAGAGCTTGTCCACCGGCAGGTACTTGGCCAGCAGCAGGCTCATGCTCGCCTCGAACACCCCGATCCCGCCTGGCACATGGGCCAGCACCCCGAGGAAGCTGGCCAGCACGAAGGCACTGAGCAGCACCGGATAGGAGACGCTGTCCGCCGGCAGCAGCACATAGAGCACGGCTGCAGCGGCCATCCAGTCCAGCAGTGCCACCAGCAGTTGCAGCAACCGGGTTCTGAATACCGGCAGCACCAGCTCGTGGCCGCGCCAGACCAGCACGGGCTTTGGCCAGAACAGGTAGCCAAGCACCGCCAAGAGTGCCAGCCCCCCCGCCAGGTTGAGCAGCTGATCGGCCCACAGCGGCCAGTCCGGCAGCAGAGTGGTGGCCTGCCCCACCAGCAGGGCCGAGCCCCCCCAGGCCAGCAGGCCGAGGAAGAAGGTCACCGAGCAGAAGAGGATGATCCTGGCCACCTCCCCGGTGTTGAGCCCGAGGGCCGAGTAGATGCGATAGCGCACCGACGAGCCGGTCAGCAGGGCGAAACCCAGGGTATTGGAGAAGGTGTAGGCGATAAACGAGGTGACCCCCACCTGCTGCCAGGGCAGCCGCTTGCCGAGGGCGTGCACCGCCAGCATGTCGTAGCAGCAGAGACAGCCATAGCTGAGCAGGGTCAGCAACAGGGCACCACCTAACAGCGGCAGCGGCAAAGACCAGATGGCCAGCCGGATGTCGTGCCAGTGCCAGAGGTGGGTCAGACGATAGAGGACGACCAGCGCCGCCCCCAACAACAACAAGCTACATAACGGGCCTAACCAGATAAACAGATGACGCCGCATTGCCAATCCCTACCGACGCGGCTGATGGCTGCCTGCGTCATGTTGCTGAACATTGCACCGAGGCGGACAGTGCCCCTGGCACGTCCTCGCCCCTTGCTCTTTGAATGCTGTGTGATGCGCCATAACGGGCGAGCGGGAAGGTGAGCGTGACGCTTGTTCGTCCGGCAAACCAGCGCGCCCCAGCATGGCATCCCACTTCCTGATTACCCATGACCCTCAGCCAGCTTCAAGAGCCGATATGGCATCGGAGGGCTTGCCACGACTGCATGCCCCAATTCAACCAACATGCTTTTGAGGTCAAAACGATGATTAAACCGGAAGCAGTATTCAGCAAGATGTCTCGGTAAATGCTTCGCTCCGAGCGTATGGCAACTGCCCCGCAGCGAGTTCTTCACATTCCCTATCATCGTGTTTACCCAGTTGAATGCCGGATGATCCAGCAAGTCAAGGTTGCCCCCGGTGACAACACCCAGGTGCTCACAATTGGCCTCCTTCACCGCCCTGAAACAGGCCAATCCATCGGATATCACCGCGCTACCACTGGCAACATGCCGTTTTGCCCAATCAGCAATGGACTTGGTTTTGAAACCATCGACCACCGTCATCCGCATCTTGATTGGATGCCCTTCCTTGTTCAGGGCCACTGCTGCCACAAATGGCGTCTTGCCTGCCGCGCCCCGACCCCGTTTGCCACCACGGTGCTCGCCACCCCAGTAGACATCATCGAGCTGAATGATGCCGCTGATGGGCTGCTTGTCATCGGACTCTTTCATGGCTTGCAGCAGCTTGTGCTTGAGCATCCAGGCGGTGTCATATTTGACGCCCAACTGGCGCTTTAGCTCCATCGCTGACAAACCTGTTTTGGTTTGTGACAACAGGTGCATCGCCAGAAACCACTTGGTCAGCGGGAGCTTGGTGTTTGCGAAAATAGTGTTCCCAGTCAATGACATCTGGTGATGGCAGTGATTGCATTGCAGCACGCGTGGCCGACTTTTCAGGTGACAACAGGTCTTGTTGGCACATTCAGGGCAGACAAAGCCGTGAGGAAAACGCCAAGTGAACAACGCGTTTTCGCACTGAGCTTCAGTGCCATAGTCCTTGAGAAGCTCAAACAGGCTGTAGCCTTTCTGGAATTGGACTTTGCTTTTGGCCATGATCTCGCTCCTCGATAACTGTGCATAAGATCAGTATAGTTCGGGGTGACTGCTAATCATGGGTAATCAGG
>NZ_NEVB01000210.1:0-26027 GCF_002259925.1 Aeromonas sp. A35_P
AATAAAGAATTAACAGTCAATTTTCAGGCTATTTATCCCGAGAATTTTTTGACAAGAGTGCATATTCATTGAATGGGATAAGAATGTGTTCGCAGTGATTCTACGTGTCTACTGCATCCATGTTTCCTGACGATGTTCCCACCACCGATGATGCCGATAACCCCATTTATCGGCATTACCTTTGAGCAGGCCGCAAGCCAGAACCATTTCAAGCAAGACCATGACCACAACCATACTTCCACCCGCCATGCCGCTGTTCGATGGCTTGGCATACCTGGAGGCGGGCAACCCCCAGGTCAATCAGTACCTGGCCAACCTCAGCCTCACCGACGTACCCGATGCCGGGATCGTCTACGAACTCGCCGTCGACTGGCTGCTGGAGCAGCGCAACAACGAGAACAACTACAAGACCTATCGCAGCGAACTGACCACGTTCTTGCACTGGTGCTTCAGCGAGATGCGCATCAGCCCGAAGGATCTGACCCGGCGCATCATGATGCGCTACCTAGACTACTGTCAGTCACCGCCAGCGGCCCTGATTGCCTATCGCAATGTGGCGCAGTTCGTGCTCGACAAGGAGTGGGGAGAGCGCCTGCCCAATCCCCAGTGGCGACCCTTCCTTGGCAAACGGGAGCTGGGCCGTGAACTGCCGTACCGCCTCAGTGAGCAAGCCATGAAGACCAAGCTCGCCATTCTGTCGGCCTTTTTCCAGTTTTTGATCCAAGAAGAGTACATGGACCGCAACCCGGCACTTCTGCTGCAACGGGTAAAGCGAACCGTCCAGCAGGAGCCGGATGATCAGGGTCAGGCCTTCAGCGAGCTGCAGTGGTCCTATGTAATGCAGGCGGCCGATCGGCTGGCCACCGAATCACCGGAGCAGCACGAGCGCAGCCGCTTTCTGATAAGCCTGATGTATGCCTGCTACTTGCGCATCTCCGAGGTAGCGGCAAGACCGGGTTTTACCCCCGTCATGGGCCAGTTTCGCCGCGACGGGAAAACCGGCGTCTGGGGCTACTACATTCCCCGCAGCAAGGGCGGCAAGCGCCGCACAGTGGCGGTTTCCCATGCCTTGCTGGAGGCCCTCAAACGCTACCGGACGTTTCTCGGTCTCTCGCCACTGCCGGTGCCCGATGAACAGACGCCACTGTTTGTGCGCCACAAGGCCGCAGCCCACGGCCGTGAACAAGGTGAGCTCAATGCCAACCTCGGCATCCGTCAGCTGCGCGAGCTGGTGATGGCCGTCATTCAGGCGGCCGCCACGCTGGCGGAACAGGATGGCTTTGCCCAGGATGGCGCCGAGATGCGCAACCTGACACCACATTCCATTCGTCATACTGGCATCACTCACGACATCAACCTCAACGGCCGGCCCTTGTCCCATGTGCAAGCCGATGCCGGGCACGACAGCATCGATACCACTTCCAAATACCTGCACACCGGCAACAGCGAACGTCACGAGAGTGCCAATCACAAACCACTGGATCGGTTACACGATTGAGTTCAACAGTGAGAGATAACAGAAATGGGAAGATACGTTCATGGCAAACCAACCTGGTGTTGTAGAACCAATCCTAGAGACTAAAACGCTCCACACCCGCAACCGCGCATAATGTATATTATGTTAAATGTGATATCTTGTTTCCTGTCACCACTTATTGAACTGTGTATAATGGCAACAATTGATCCTATCTCCGACCGGATGTCTTAAGTGGCTGAATTAACATCAGAACAATTAAAACCTGCTTTTGCGATTGAACAGTTTCCTGCCCTCAGCGAGCTCGAACCCATTCCGTTTGCCGCCCTGCAACCCAGGGCCATCTCCGGCATCAAGCGTCTCGCCAGTTTTGATGGCGACTGCCCGGTCATGCTGCTCAACGGTTTCCCCGGGGTCGACTATGAAGATGTCTGCCAGACGCTGATTGCCGCCTCCAACGGCAAGGATGGCGACCTGTTCGATCTCTGCTACACCGAAAACCTGAACAATCCGTTCAAACCCATCTGGCTGCGCCTGCAACCCGGTACCGGCATCGAGTTTTGTGAAATGGTCGGTGAACTGCTCAAGTTGATGAGCCACCATCTGGATGCCGAGCGTCTGGTCACCCGCATCATGCGCAAGCAGAACAACGATCCCAAGATCGATGATTTCCTCTCAGATCTGGCTGCCCATGTGGCACAGGGGCTCGAATTTCAGCACCCGGTCCTCATCAACCTGCTGATCCACCATGAGGAACAGGAAGCCCCCGTGGTGTATGGCCGCGATCTCAACTGGGACACCCTGTTCGGCTCCATCAACTACCAGACCGAGCAAGGCTCAGTCTATGCCAACCAGCACCTGCTGGAACCTGGCCTGCTGCGTCAGGCCAATGGTGGCTACCTGATCCTGCAGCTGGATGAGCTGCTGGATCAGCCCCATCTCTGGTTCAAGCTCAAGAACGCGATGCAAAAAGGCGAGCTGGACTGGAACGCCTATCAGGAAGGCAAGACCCTCACCCCCTTCTTTACCCCGGAAGCCACCCCCATCAAGCTCAAGCTGATCCTGGTCGGTGACCGGCTTGATGTGGCCGAATTCCAGATGCTGGACAGAGATATGTCGGAGCGCATTTTCCTGCGTGCAGACCTGGTCTCCGAGGTGAACATCGAAGAGAAGTTGCCTGACTATCTGCAATATCTGGCCTGGCTGCGCGAGCGCTGGAACCTGCTGGACTTCACGCCGACCGCCCTCGCCGCCCTCTGCCGCCATGCCAGCCGGCTCTGTGATCATCAGGAGTGGCTCTCCCTCTCCGAGGTGCAGCTCTCAGCCATCATGCGCATGGCCGACAGCTTGGCACGTGAGCTGGAAGCGGACGTCGTCACCGACGAGCACATCCGCGGGGCTCTGGAAGAGCAGGATTACCGGCTCAATTATCTGGTCGAGCAGTCTGACCAGGGGGTCATCGACGGCCAGATCCTGCTGCAGACCGATGGTGAGGAAGTGGGCCAGATCAACGGTCTCTCCGTCATTCAGGTCTCAGGGCATCCCTACGATTTCGGCGAGCCGGTGCGCCTCACCGCCACCGTCCATCTGGGTGACGGTGACGTGGCGGACATCGAGCGCAAGGCGGAGCTGGCGGGACATATCCACGCCAAGGCGATGATGATCATCCACGGTTATCTCTCCAACAAATTTGGGGCCGAGAATCCCTCCCCGCTCTCGGCCAACCTGGTGTTCGAACAGTCCTACCATGAGATCGATGGTGACAGCGCGTCTCTGACCGGTCTGTGTGCCCTGCTCTCTGCCCTCGCCCGCCAGCCTATCTACCAGCACTTTGCGGTCACCGGTGCGGTCGACCAGTTCGGCAACGTGCAGGCCGTCGGCGGCGTCAACGAGAAGATCGAGGGCTTCTTCCGGGTGTGCAAGATCCACGGACTCACCGGCAAACAGGGGATCCTGCTGCCCGGCACCAACGCCCAGCAGCTCAACCTCTCCGATGAGGTGATCGCGGCAGTGGAAGCAGGCCAGTTCCATATCCACCCGGTGGACCATGTGGAAGAGGCCATCGAGCTGCTGACGGGCTGCGTGGCGGGCGAACCGGACATGCCGGATACCCTGTTCGGCCGCATCCAGCAGCGCCTGGATGAGCTCAACGGCACCGAGGCCGTCAAGGGGGGTGTGCTGCGCCGCCTGTTTGGCCGGCTGCTCGGGGCATAAACGAAGTGATCGGAGTTGTTTAGCGAACATCTGTACGCTAAATTGGCCCGGCTTTGACCCATTTTAAGGATAACCAGCGTGACCGTAGACAATTCCACCATTGATGCCCGCCTTTCCCTGTGTGAACAAGGCAAAGACTCGTTTACCCGTGAAGAGCTGCTCGCCTGCAGCCGTGGCGAGCTGTTTGGTGAGGGCAACAGCCAGCTGCCCGCCCCCAACATGTTGATGATGGATCGCATCGTCAAGATCAATGACCATGGTGGTGAGCACGGCAAAGGCGAGATCCTGGCAGAACTCGACATCACGCCGGACCTTTGGTTCTTCGATTGTCACTTCCCGGGTGACCCCGTTATGCCCGGCTGTCTCGGTCTGGATGCCATGTGGCAGCTGGTTGGTTTCTTCCTCGGCTGGAAAGGCGGCCCCGGCAAAGGCCGTGCGCTGGGGGTTGGCGAGGTGAAATTCACCGGTCAAATCCTGCCGACCGCCAAGAAAGTGACCTACAAGATCACATTCAAGCGCGTCATCAATCGCAAGTTGGTGATGGGGATTGCCGATGGCGTGGTGGAAGTGGATGGCCGCCCCATCTACAGCGCCACCGACCTGAAAGTGGGCCTGTTCAAGGATACCACCGCATTCTGATGAGCTGACTGACCACCCGGTCAGACCGCACAACGTAAAGGGGCCGCCATGGCCCCTTTCCTTTTTGCAATGTGTGATGAAGTACCGACTACTTCATGAAGAGGCCTGAGCCCCGCCCTTCCATGGCATCACGCCAACCACCAAGCCAGTGCCCACGTGCATCCAGGCATTGATACGGACACGCTTCTTTCTGTTTGCCGACCACGCCAGCCTGATAACCACGAGCACGAGCTCTTTCCAGACGGTCCCGTTTTTGTCTCTTCATCATCTACGACCCTCTTCCGTGGAACAAAAAAAGCGACCAATTTTTCATCGGTCGCTTTCATCTTTACCCCAGGGGGTTGGCAGGGTCAAACAAAAAATTTCATGCTATCCGGCCATTGTGACACAAGACACTGAACCGCATTAATTTTTGGTGACACAACTTTTTAGCGCTGAAAACGGCGCAGCCAAGCAAATGGCAGAGCCAGCAGAGTCAACCAGAACAGGCTGCCACCACCGCTGCCGCCATCCTGACCGGTCTGGTTGTTGACCGGTGCGTTGGCGACCACATAACCGGCCGGATCGTTGTTCTTGTAGTCGGTCACGACTGGCGCCAGCTTGACGCTGACCACGGTAGCATTGGTGCGGTTGTTCAGATCGCTCTCGCTGTTGTAGCGATAGGCGGTCGCGGCCACAGTCCCATTCTCGCTGATGCCACTGGCATAGGCGATATGGTAGTAGTAACCGTTCTGGGCGCACTGCTTGGCGCCCGCATCATCCAAACCGCAAATTAGATCGTTCAGGTACCAGTTGTTGCCGGTCGCCGCGTTGAGCAGGAAGCCTTCCTGCATGCGGTTGGTGCCGTTGACCACGGGCTGGGTCTGATGGCGGGAATCACGCCAGCCAACCACCATGTTGTGGTTGTTGATGGCGGCCGCTTCCGAACCGGAGCCGGAGAGCGGCTTGTCCTGCAGGGAGACCACGGCGTTGGTGGTCGGCGTGTTCAGGTTGAACACGAACATCTCGACCGGGCGGTTCTGGCCCTTGTTGATGCGATAGAGCTGGTTACCGACCACATAACCGTTGTCGTTGACCCCCACGGCCCAGCTGTGTTGCAGCTTGGCGTCATCCTTGCCGGGCTCGCCTTCGGCCAGCGGGATGATCTGGGTGGTGCCTACCTTGCTGCCGTCCAGATCCAGTGTCCAGTAGGCGGCCAGGTTGCGACCATCCAGGTAGTTGGTGCCGATCTCACCGGTGGAGGAGTACCCTACCCCGTACAGCGTGCCGTTGAATTTGCCCACGCCGAGCGCGGAAGCGGTCTGCACCACTTCGTTGCGGCCCCGGGCATACTCGTTGGCCTGCAGCAGCTTGTTGAAGGTACCGGTACTGTTGACCAGCCAGAAGCTAGCCTGGGTGTTGAGGCCCGGGCAGTAGCGGTAGTCACCGTACTGGCCGTCGTTGCCGGCAAAGCACCAGTTGTAGGTTTCGGAGTTGACGGCGATGTTCTTGCCGGTAGCGGCGGTACCAGTCACCAGATACTGGCCGTTGTCCAGCTTCTTGATGCTGGTCGGCACGCTCAGGCTGTGAGTGCCGGCGCCATCCTTCAGCTCGACGGGGTTGCCCTCTTCGACCACGGCAAAGGCGGTACGCACCTTGCCATTCATCTTGTAGCCCGCCCGGGTGCTGGGTACATCACCCAGCGCGGTCACCAGGCCGTCGGTCTCGCCCAGCTGTACGTAGCCTACGTTGTTGCGCTGATCGACACCGTCGAGGAAATCACGACGCCACTGGTAGGCGAAGTTGCTGTTGTCGTTCCAGAAGGAGTTGCAGACCGAGTTGGAGAGCATGCAGCCCTGCTCGAAGCGGAAGCGATCAACCAGAAAGTCGGCGAAGCGCACGGTCGAGAAGTGTTCGGCCATGTTGTTCTTGGTGTTGATCCCGATGAGCCCGGTGCCGTCGCCGCTGATCCCGCTGGCGTAACCATTGTCGGATTTGTCGACAATGGTGAAAAAGGGACTCTGTGCCGCCTGGGCGTTCAGGCTGGCGCTGACCAGAATGGCCAGCATGGATAATTGCTTTTTCATCTACTTCCTTAGTCCTGATGTTTCAACGCTTCCAACTCCTCCCAGCGGGAGAAGGCTTGTTCCAATGCCGCCTCTGCGGCATTCAGGGCATCCAGTTTGGTCTGGGTTTGCTCCGCAGGCAGGGAGAAGAAACCGGGGTGGTTGATCTCCGTCTGCAGGGCATCCAGCTCCGCCTCCAGCTGTTCCAGCCGGGCTGGCAAATTATCCAGCTCCAGCTGCAACTTGTAAGAGAGTTTCTTCGATTTTGCCGCAACCGGCGCCTGCGTCACGACAGGCTCTGGCGCCTTGCTCTGGGGCTGCTTCGCCGCCTGCTGTGCGGCCAGCTGAGACTGCTGCTGGGCACGGGTGGCCATCATGTCGGCATAGCCCCCCACATAATCACTGATCCGCCCATCCCCTTCAAACAACCAGCAACCGGTCACGGTATTGTCGATGAAACGACGATCGTGGCTTACCAGCAGCAGGGTACCGGGATAGTCCGCCAGCAGCTCTTCCAGCAGTTCCAGCGTTTCGACATCCAGGTCGTTGGTTGGTTCATCGAGGATCAGTAAATTACTGGGCTTCAAGAACAATTTGGCCAACAGTAAACGGTTTTTTTCGCCCCCTGACAAGGCTTTCACCGGGGTGCGTGCCCGTTTTGGCTCAAACAGGAAGTCCTGCAGGTAGCCGAGGATGTGGCGGGAGCGGCCGCGCACCATCACCTCCTGCTTGCCCTCGCCCACGTTGTCCACCACCGTCTTCTCGGGGTCGAGCTGTTCGCGGTACTGATCGAAATAGGCCACTTCCAGGTTGGTGCCCTGACGCACCGAGCCGCGGGTTGCCTCGAGCTGGCCGAGCAGCAGCTTGATCAGGGTCGACTTGCCGCAGCCGTTGGGGCCGACCAGCGCAATCTTGTCGCCACGCAGCACCTGCAGATCCAGCCCCTGAAACAGGGTGCGATCGCCAAAGTCGAGACCCAAGCCTTCACTTTCAAATACCAGCTTGCCGGAGCGGCCCGCCTCGTCCAGCTGCAGCTTGGCCTTGCCCTGCAGCTCACGGCGCTGGGTCCGCTCCATGCGCATCGCCTTGAGGGCGCGTACCCGTCCCTCGTTGCGGGTACGGCGGGCCTTGATCCCCTGGCGCACCCACACCTCTTCCTGGGCCAGCTTGCGATCGAACTCGGCATTTTTCAGCTCCTCGACCCGCAGCCACTCCTCCTTGCCCTGCAGGTACTCGTCGTAGTTGCCGGGCCAGGAGGTGATCACGCCGCGGTCCAGATCGATGATCCGGGTCGCCAGCTTGTGGATGAACTCACGGTCGTGGGAGATGAAGACGATGGCGCCGCGAAAATCCTTGAGGAACTCTTCCAGCCAGTTGATGGCATCGATGTCCAGGTGGTTGGTTGGCTCGTCCAGCAACAGCAGATCCGGATCGCAGGCCAGCGCACGGGCCAGTGCTACCTTGCGCAGCCAACCGCCGGAGAGGCTGTCGAGGGTCACGTCGGGATCCAGACCGAGCAGGGTCAGCACCTGGTTGATGCGTGTCTCGAACTGCCAGCCGTTCTGGTAGTCGAGCTGCTCCTGCAGCTGGCTCATCTTGCGAATGTTGGCATCGGAGGCATCGTGTGCCAGTTCCATGGAGACATGGTGATACTGCTTGAGCAGCTCCCCTACCCCGGCCAGCCCTTCGGCGGCGTAGTCAAACACGGTGAGCTCGCTCGAGGCGGGGGGATCCTGCTCGAGGCGGGTCACTTTCAAGTCTTGCTGCAGGACCAGACGGCCGTCATCCAGCGGCAGTTCGCCGGCGATCACCTTCATCAGGGTGGACTTGCCCGCCCCGTTGCGTCCCACCAGACAGAGGCGCTCGCCCCGCTCAATGGTGAGCTCGGCCTGGTCGAGCAGCGGAAAATCACTGAACGACAGGGAAGCGCCGTGCAATGTCAAAAGAGCCATTCTTGTTCCTTCTTGCTAATGAAAAAACGGGCGGCAGACTGAGTCTCCCCCCGTTTCATCGTCAAATCGCCCACTACTCCCGGGCGGCGAGCCACGCTTGCAGCTCCGCCTGGGTAAAGGGCCAACCCAGTTCACGCCCGGCCTCGTCGCGTACGACCGGAATGCGCACCCGGTAGGCCTCGAGCCAGTCGGCGTCATCCAGAATGTCGCAGCGGCGAGTCCTGCCGGCAAGGCCGGCCTGTTCCACCAGCGCCCAGGCCTGTTCGCACAGATGGCAACCGTCGGTGTGAAACAGGGTCAGCATCAGCCTTGGGCCTCTGCATGGGTGATGATCCAGCAGTTGTGGATATGCTGGTTGCGCTCGAAATCCTTCGGCCGGGTCTTGCCGGTGATGTTCTGGGCCTTGAGCCCAATGGCCTCGAGACCGGCCAGATCCATCTTGAAGTGGCGCTTGTTGTTGGAGAAGACCAGGGTGCCACCCGCGGCCAGCAGCCGCTTGAGGTGCTGCATCAGCAACAGGTGATCGCGCTGCACGTCGAAGCTCTCATCCATCCGCTTGGAGTTGGAGAAGGTGGGCGGATCGATGAAGATGAGGTCGTACTGCTCGTCCGCCTCGGAGAGCCACTTCAGGCAGTCCGCCTGCACGAACTTGTGCTCGCGGCCCACCAGCGAGTTGAGGCGCATGTTGTCCTGCGCCCAGTTCAGGTAGGTGCGCGACATGTCCACCGTGGTGGTTTCACTGGCACCGCCCAGACCCGCGTGCACGGTGGCACTGCCGGTGTAGGCAAACAGGTTCAGGAAGCGCTTGCCACGGGCCATCTCGCCCAGCATGCGGCGGGTCTGACGGTGGTCGAGGAACAGGCCGGTGTCCAGATAGTCGTAGAGGTTGACCCACAGACGGGCGCCGTACTCCTGCACCTCCATCCGGTGCTGCTCTTCGGAGAGCTTCTGATACTGCTGTTTGCCTTCCTGACGCTCGCGCACCTTCAGGATCACCTTCTCGCCGTCCATGCCGGTCACCTTGATGGCGGCCTGCACCATGTCGAGCAGGCGCTGACGGGTCTTCTGAGCGGGGATATCCTTGGGCGCCGCGTACTCCTGCACCACCAGATAATCCTGATAGCGGTCAATGGCGGCGTTGTACTCCGGCAGATCGGCGTCGTAGAGGCGGTAGCAGTCGAGATTCTCTTTCTTCGCCCACTTCTCGAGGGCCTTCAGGTTCTTGCGCAGGCGGTTGGCAAAGTCCTGCGCCACCTCTTTTTGCGAGGCTACGGAGTCCAGCGCGATCTGGTAGTTGCGCAGCTGACACTCGAGCGCCCCGTTGAACAGGCGATATTGCTTGTCGGCGCGCAGGCGCAGACAGCTAAGCAGTTCGGGGGAGGCAGAAAGGATCGAGACTTTCCAGCCCTGGAAGCTGCGACGCAGGGCATCGCCAAGGGCCTGGTGCACTTCCAGCAGCGCCGGGAACTCACCGAGACGCTCGCCATAGGGCGGGTTGGAAATGAGCATGCCGACCTGACGAGTCTCCCCTTCCGCCGCCATGGGCAGCGGGTTTTCCAGGGCGGTCGCATCGGCCTGCTTGAAGGTGATGAGATGGGCCACGCCGGCGGCTTTGGCGTTGTCACGGGCTTTGAGCAGCACACGGGAGTCGGCATCACAACCGAACAGCCTCACCTCACAGCGCTGCATGCCGCGTTTGGCGCGCACTTGCGCCTCCATCATCAGGCTCTGCCACAGTTCGCTGTCATGTTGCATCCAGCGATCGAAACCGAAGCGCTCGCGGCGCAGGGCCGGCGCCATGTCGGCGGCGATAAAGGCCGCTTCAATCAGCAGGGTGCCGGAACCGCACATGGGGTCCATCATGGGCTCGCCGGCCCAGCCGCTACGGGCAATCATGGCCGCGGCCAGGTTCTCTTTGAGGGGCGCCTCGCCGGTGCCCTGACGATAGAAGCGCTGGTGCAGCGCGGGGCCTGACAAGTCCAGCGTGATATTGGCCTTGCCCTTGCCCAGATGAGCCATGATGCGAATGTCCGGGGATTTCTTGTCCACGTCCGGGCGCACATGACCACGCTTGGTGAAGCGATCGACGATGGCGTCCTTGATCTTGAGCGCACCGTACTGGGTATTGCGAATGGAGGCATTGGTACCGGTGAAATCCACCGCTATGGTGGCGGTGCCGGAGAAGTGCTCTTCCCAGGGAATGGTATGGGCGCCCAGATAGAGGTCCAGATCGTCGTTCATCTGGAACTCGGAGAGCACCAGCACGATGCGGGAGGCGAAACGGCTCCACAGACAGGCCTTGTAACCGATGGCCAGCTCGCCGCAGAAATGGACGCCGGCCACGGTCTCGCGGACCTGCTCTGCACCCAGATTGGTCAGCTCGACGGCCAACAGGTTTTCCAGCCCCTTGGGGCAGGTTGCAAAAAATTCTTTCATCACGCTCACGGGGAAGCCATAAAAATAGTGCCGCATTATACCTTAAGCGGCGATCCGGAGCAGCAAAAGCTTGGGCATGTCGGCATAAAGAGCGCGCAGTCGACCCAGAGGCAGTGGTTACGCAGGTGCGAGATGAAGGCCGGTAATCGCAGCCTTGATGGCAAGCGAGTGGTCACGTAACGACAGCACACGCAACGTCAATGCGAGTGATGGCACAAAAAGCAACCTCGGCTATTTTACGAGCAAGTCTTGATCCGTTATCCGGATATATATTCCCCCTCTCCCTCTTTTGAATTGCCATATCTGACAGGAGTCAAACAAGACTCAAGTAGTTATTATTCTTCACGACAGAGCAAGTCCTTTCTGTAAACCCCGTGCTTTGCCCTCCCGTTATCGTCCGTAAACGGGAGGGCTATTTTTTTACATCCCCTCCCCGCTTATGCCGGCATCGTCCCGCCTGTCATATCTATCAGGTTTCAAGAGAAACTACAGGTTTTAGAATAGTTCCGTGTTGTTGATACAACAGCTTATTCCTCCTGTAGTGTGTGTTTGTCGCCCTCGCCTCAAATTGACGTGAGGGCATTTTTATTGGTCTTTATTCATTGGCGCCAGAGTGAAGGAGCAATTCCCTGTATTTGACGCAATTGACCGCGACAAGCGGAGCCGTGTGAAATGAAAAGACCCGCTTGATGCGGGTCTGTCATCGGTCTGGCTATCCTAAATTGCCCAGCGCAAACCAAATGAAGTCACTGCGGCATGTTTTCTGCCGGGGACGTGGTCCATCTTGGGAGCGTACCCTATTTCCAATGCCAGATTCTTGTAACCAAGGCTGACTACTGGAAGTACGGCGAAACCATTCATGCCAGAGCCATCAAGATAGCCGGCCTGCAGCCCAAGACCAGCAAAGAAGCTCTCGGTCAAATACCACTCCTTGCGGTACATAAAGCCGGCAAAAGCTGCCAGTTTTTCATAAGAGTCTTCATAAGCCCCACCACGCAGTGAAAGCTTGCCGGTGTCCTGATCCCCCAAGAATACCCAGTCAACGCCCAGACCAGGGTTGATATTGTTGAAGTCACAGGTCTTCCCGTGCGGCCCTTTGGCCTTCTCACACCCGCTGTGTATTGATGCTCCATAGATGAGCACTGACAAATCTTCTGCCGCCGAGGTAGTCAGGGGAAGAAGGAATAGACTGCTGGTCAATAGATACTTGTTTATTTTCATGAGTCATTTCCTTGATCATGCTACTTACACGTATCAACCAGATACACGCACACAATTACGCTCGCATATTGAGATTACGTAGTTTGAGGGAAAGCCTCAAGTGGCACGGTTCACATTTCCACTGGCCACAGCAGTCACAATGAAATTAAATACCGATCAGCGCCATGAGCATTCAGATCAGGTTCAGAATAGGTAAAAATTGGTGGCGACAAGCGGTATCGTGTCAGTTGTCATCTTCAGATAACAGAAGGAGTAATAGGGAAATATATCAACCAACTTGGCGATATTGCGCCTGCGTCGCGGGTCTTGGACTCATGCGATTGTTCATCACCTTGATGACACCAAACTTGGGCAGCGTCTTGCTGGTGGTCAATATCAGGTCATCGGTCAGATTCAAACATACGCTGGCCTGATCGCCGGCTTCAATCACCAGAAACTCCCCCCTGCCATGAGGCGTGCCCATGCATACCAGTGCACCGGTTTCAGGAGTGATAACCGGATGGGTTTCGCCAAAGAACCAGCTCTGTGGCATCAAGGGCTTGTAAAAGCGGCTGACGGCGATGGCATTGAGGACCAGCTGCACCTGATGGGGCACGCTCCACTCCAGTTCTGCCACCCTGTCCATCAGCTGATAATAGAGCGCGGCATCATCCACACAAAACGGCTGGGTGGTGAAGGAGCTAGGCACCAATTGCCGCCCTTTATATTCGGTGGCAAATATCATGCGATCGGATAAATCCAGCATCAGACGATCGTCATGAGCATCATAATGCCACTGCCAATTGTCATTGGGTTGGATACACATGGAGGTGCCCTTACTGGAAGTCGTTACTCGACTTTATTCCATGTCGAGAATTTCAGCAACTTTAAATAAAGGGCACCGATTTATTTCTTATATATGGGTCACAATCTCTTTGACCAGATCCGGGCCTTTATAAATAAAACCGCTATAAATCTGGACCAGACTGGCACCCGCCGCCAGCTTCTCGCGGGCCGCCATGGCACTGTCGATGCCGCCGACCCCGATAATGGGCAGCGCACCATCCAGCGCCTTGGCCAGCTGGCGGATCACCTCGGTGCTCTTGTGCTGCAGAGGGCGACCGCTGAGCCCCCCCGCTTCACCGGCATGAGGCATGTCATAAATCATGTCGCGCTCGAGGGTGGTATTGGTGGCAATCACGCCATCGATACCATTTTTTATCAAGGATGCAGCGACTTGATTAATTTCATCCGGAGTCAAGTCCGGGGCTATTTTCACGGCCAGCGGTACGTATTTCTTATATTGTGCGGCCAGCTCCTGCTGACGAACCTTGAGGGCGGCCAACAGTTCATCCAGTGCCTCGCCATATTGCAGCGAACGCAGCCCAGGGGTATTGGGGGAAGAGATATTGACGGCAATATAACCGGCGTGGTCATACACCTTGTCCATGCAGATCAGATAATCATCCTTACCCTGCTCGATGGGGGTGTCCTTGTTCTTGCCGATATTGATGCCGATCACCCCCTGATATTTGGCCTGCTTGACCTGAGCGACCAGGTGGTCGACCCCTTTGTTGTTGAAACCCATCCGGTTGATGATCCCCTCGGCCGGAATGACCCGGAACAGGCGCGGTTTGTCATTGCCGCTCTGGGGTCTGGGGGTGACAGTACCGACCTCGATAAAACCGAATCCCATGGCCCCGAAGGCATCGATGCACTCACCGTCCTTGTCGAGCCCGGCCGCCAGACCCACCGGATTGGCAAAAGAAAGCCCCATGACGGTGACGGGGCGTTTGGGCAGGGAGTGGCGGAAGAAACAATCAAGCGGAGTACCGAGAAGGCGGGGCAAATATTTGATGGAGAGATCGTGCGCCTGTTCCGGATTGAGCTTGAACAGGAAATGCCTGGCGAGAGGGTACAGCATGTTTGCTCCTTAAAAAAAGCCCCGGCAACTGGCCGGGGCTTTTGGGGTTATGCCGAGGTTCGGCAATTCAACTGGAGCAGGTTCAACTCTCGCAAGGCCACCGAGAACTTGGCGAACTCGTGAGTGCTGGTGGTCTTGAAGTCGGCCAACATATGGGTCCAACGGGACAAGAGTTGCTCATGCTCCGAAATCCAGTCGGCCAGTATGGTAGCGCATTCTCCCTGATCTTTGCACCCTTCCAGTACCACGGAAGTGAGACTGCGTTGCTGCCAGTCCAGATCTTCGCGGAAGGAGGCCCGCGCCATCGCCTGCCAGTGGTTGCCCACCGGCTGATGGTTGATCTGGTCGAGGAACCAGTGCAGATCCAGCTTGGCGCCGAGGCGATAGTAGACGTTGGCGGCACGCAGGATGTCGGTTTTGTGCTCCGCGGCAATCTGCGCCAGGTCCAGACTGGAGAAGAGGCTGCTCATGTGGGCCACCTGACAGGCGATGGCTTCCGGCACCTGCTTGGCCATCAGGGCGGCGACCGCCTGCTGATGCTCGGCCACTTCGCTCTCGTCCATCACCTCGTAGAGGTGCTGACCCAGCGTCTCGAAGGCCGGACGGAAGAAGGCGATGTTTTCGCTGATGCTCCAGCTGCGGTTGCGGGCGCGCAGGAACCAGCGGGTGGCACGGCGCACGATGCGGCGGCTGTAGAACATCAGTTCGAGCTGGGTCTGGGCATCCACCAGGTTGTCACACCCTTCGATGTCGCGCCACAGCTGGTTGAGGCCAAACACCTCGCGCGCCATGGCGAAGCAGCAGGCCACTTCCGCCACCGAGGCACCGGTCTCGTCCTTCATCCGGCTGGCGAAGTTGAGTCCCATGTCGTTGACCAGCATGTTGGCCACCCGGGTCGCGATGATCTCGCCGCGCAGCGGATGCTGGGCCAATGCCGCCCCGAACTGCTGCTGCAACTTGGCCGGGAAGCTGGTCACCAGCATGTTGGCGAGGAAGGGCTCGTCGGTCACTTCCGGGCAGTTGAGCTGCTCTTTGAGCACCATCTTGCCGTAGGCCACCAGCACCGCCAGCTCGGGTCGGGTCAGCCCCTGCCCTGCCGCCATCCGCTCGGAGAGCTCTTCGTCGGAGGGCAGGAACTCGAGGCCGCGGTCCAGCTTGCCTTCCCGCTCCAGCCCCTGGATGAAGCGCTGCTGCTCCTTGAGCTGCTCGGCGCCGCGGAAACTGGTCACCGAGATGGACTGGGACTGGCGATAGGCGTTGGTGATGACAATCTGCGCCACATCGTCGGTCATCTCGTAGAGCATCTGGTTGCGCTGCTTGAGAGTCAGGTCCCCTGCTGCCACCAGCTGGTTCAGCAGGATCTTGATGTTTACCTCGTTGTCGGAGCAATCCACCCCGCCCACGTTGTCGGTGAAGTCGGTATTGATGCGACCGCCCTGGCTGGCGTACTCCACCCGGCCGAGCTGGGTGAAGCCGAGGTTACCGCCCTCACCCACGATACGGGCCCGCAGATCGCGGCCGTTGACCCGCAGCACGTCGTTGCTGCGATCGCCCACTTCGGCATCGCTCTCACGGGCACTCTTCACATAGGTACCGATGCCGCCGTTCCACAGCAGATCGACGTTCAGGCAGAGCAGTGCCTTGATCAGCTCGTTCGGCGCCATGCTGGCCTTGTCGGTACCGAGCAGGGTCTGGATCTCGGGGCTCAGCTTGATGGACTTGGCCGAGCGCAGGAAGATACCGCCCCCTGCCGAGATGAGTTCCCGGTTGTAGTCATCCCAGCTGGAGCCTGGCAGCTCGAACAGGCGCTTGCGCTCGACGAAGCTCTTGGCCGCATTGGGGGTCGGGTCGACGAAGATGTGCATGTGGTTGAAGGCGCCCACCAGCTGGGTGTGTTCGGAGAGCAGCATGCCGTTGCCAAACACGTCGCCGGCCATGTCGCCGATGCCGACACAGGTGAAGTCGGTGGTCTGGCAGTTGACGCCGATCTCACGGAAGTGGCGCTTGACCGACTCCCAGGCGCCACGGGCGGTGATGCCCATCTTCTTGTGGTCATAGCCGACCGAGCCGCCGGAGGCGAACGCGTCGCCCAGCCAGTGGCCGTATTCGAGGCTTATCTCGTTGGCGATGTCGGAGAAGGTCGCGGTGCCCTTGTCGGCCGCCACTACCAGGTAGTAGTCGTCCTCGTCGTGACGCACCACGGATTTGGGCGGGATCACCTCGCCACCGATGATGTTGTCGGTCACGTCCAGCAGGCCGCGGATAAACAGGCGATAGCAGGCCTTGCCCTCTTCCTGGATCACGGCACGGGGGGCCCCCGCCGGCATCTGTTTGCAGTAGAAGCCGCCCTTGGCACCGACCGGCACGATGACGGTGTTCTTCACCTGCTGGGCCTTGACCAGACCCAGCACTTCGGTACGGAAGTCCTCTTTGCGATCGGACCAGCGCAGACCGCCACGAGCTACCTTGCCCCAGCGCAGATGCACCCCTTCCACCCGCGGCGAGTAGACGAAGATCTCGAACTTCGGCAGCGGCAGCGGCATGTCGGTGATGCTGGAGGGAGCCAGCTTGAAGGAGACGTAGGGCTTGATGTTGCCCGCCTTGTCCAGCTGGTAGTAGTTGGTACGCAGGGTGGCGTCGATCATCTCCACATAGCGGCGAATGATGCGATCGTCGTCCAAGTTGGCGACCTGATCGAGCTTGGCGGCGAGCTGCTCGTGCAGCTTGGCCTGTACCTTGGCGTCCTGCTTGCCGGCCGGATCCAGACGTTGTTCGAACAGGGTGAACAGCAGCTGGGCGATATCCGGGTAGCGGGTCAGGGTCTCTTCGATATAGGACTGGCTGAAGGAGACGCCGGTCTGACGCATGTATTTGGCATAGGCGCGCAGCACGGAGACCTGGCGCCCGGTGAGGCCGGCCCCCAGCACCAGCCGGTTGAACCCGTCATCTTCCAGCTGTTTGTTCCAGATGGCCGCGAAGGCCTGCTGGAAGCGCTGCTGGTTTTGCTCCAGATCGAACGGCTGCTCCCCATGCAGCAGCATGGAGAAGTCGAGGATCCAGAAGATGTCGCCCGCCGGGGTGCGCACCTGATACGGGGTTTCGCCGATGACCCGAAGCCCCATGTTTTCCAGCATGGGCAAGACGTCGGAGAGGTGGATGGGTTCGGTGCGGTGGAACAGTTTGAGGCGGACCCGGCGATCGTTCTCCTCCTCCTGGGCCCGGTAGAACAGCATGCCGAGCGGATTGGCCTCGCTCAGGTTGTCCAGCTCCATGATGTCGGCCACGGCGGAACCCGGCAGCACGTCTTCCTTGTAGGCGCGGGGGAAGGCAGTGCTGAAACGGCGGCGCAGTTCGTTGCCGCGGGCTTCACCGTAGTGAGAGAGCAGCACGGAGTCGAGGCGATCATCCCAGCTGCGGGCCGCTTCAATCAGGTTGTTCTGTACTTCGTTCACATCCACATCCACGTTGTTGTTGTTGACCCGCACTATGTAGTGGGTCCGTGCCAGCACGCCCTCGGTGAAGTAGACGTTGAACTCCACCTCTTCGTTGCTGCCGAAATACTTCTGCAGGATCTGCTGGGTCTTGACCCGCAGCGCCGTGTTGTAGCGCTCCTTGGTGACATAGACCATGCAGGAGAAGAAGCGGCCATAGACGTCACGGCGCACGAACAGGCGCAGCATGTCGCGCTCCTGCATCTCCAGCACCCCGAGACCGGTGGCCAGCAACTCCTCTTCGCGAGCCTGGATCAGCTCGTCGCGCGGGTAGGTTTCCAGCACGTTGAGCAGCGCCTTGTAGGCATGGGAACCCTTCTCGTGACCGGAGGCGGCCATGATGCGCTCGAGGCGGTGGCTGATGAGCGGGATCTGGGTCGCACTGGTGTTGTAGATGGAGGAGGCATACAGACCGATGAAGCGATCTTCCCCTACCACCTTGCCATGTTCGTCGAAGCGCTTGATGCCGATGTAGTCCACATAGGCCGGGCGATGCACCCGTGATTTGCTGTTGGACTTGGTGAGGATCAGCAGGGAAGAGCTCAGGGCGGCATGACGGGCACTGGCCGGCATGGTGCCCAGGCGCTGCCCCTCATCCTTGATGGAGTTCTTCATCAGCCCCAGGCTCGAATCCGGCTGCGGCAGGATCTCGTGATCCCCCTCCACCGCCTTGACGTCGTAGCGACGATAGCCCATCAGTGTGAAATTGTGCGCGGCCACCCATTTGAGGAAGGCGACGCAGGAGTCCACCTCGGCCTTGCTGACCGGGTGTTTGCGTTTGGGCAGCTCGTCGATGATCTCGTTCAGGCGTGCCAGCATGGGCTGCCAGTCACCGACGGCCAGGGCCACTTCACCGGCCACCGAGTTGAGCTCGGCAGTCAGCCCTTCCATCTGCTCCTCGCTGGTAAGGTGATCGATTTCGATGAGAAAGGCGGTCTCGACGGAGGTCTGTTCGGCCGTGTTGTCCAGATCCAGAATGGCGCTGATCTTGCCTTCACTGCCGCGAATGAGGTGCAGCGGCTGGTGCAGCATCATGTGCGCCGTGATGCCCCGGCGCTTGAGCGCCATGCGGATGGAATCCACCAGGAAGGGAGAGTCCTGCAGGATGATTTCGACGATGGTATGGGGAGACTGCCAGCCGTGGCGGGTCAGCTCGGGATTGTAGACCCGGATATAGGGCTCTGTGCTGGTGCGCTGGTTGAGCGCATTCCACAGGCTGAGCGCGGCGCCATAGAGATCGCTGTCATTGCGATCGTGCAGATCGGTGCTCGCCATGTTGCCGTAGAACTTGGCGACGAAGCACTCGACCAGGGAGGCACTCTTCTTGGGCAACTTCTGATGGATCAGGCTGAGAACGTTTTCGAGCAGAACTGAGGTAGGGGCGTCTTTCAATGCCATTTCTATATTCCTTATCGGACGACATTAACCACCGACACAGAGACATCCACCCTGGATGCCACCGGTACAGAGTTGCTGCGAAGTGTAATGTCTTGGATCAAGGAAGGCGAGCAAAGGTGATAATGAGTTGTTAAAAACAAGGGGCAGATCACGCCTTAAGCTGTGAAAAATTTTGCCGTTATGGCAAAAAACAGAAAATCCCACTGGATGGTTACGGATTTACCGGATAGATAGTGACTGAAAGCAGTGAATTACGCGGAAATATGTTCAAGTTTTGTTAATTTATGCGTTCGAGACTGATAAAGCGATAATCGTCCTGGGTTTTCAGGCGAAAGTAGCCATGTACCCCGCTGATGGCGACGAAAGGCCGGATTTTCTCAATGCCCAGTTCCAGGGTCAGCCCCTGCTCGCAGCGCACTACCAGCCGTTTGGCATGGCCCTGGTACATCAGCATGACCTCGTCATGGCTCAATGAGAGGCGAAAGGTAAACTGCTTCACTATGACTCCTCTGGTCGTGGTTGAAGATTCACGGTAAAGGGCGGGAGATGACTCCCCCGCCCGCTCGGACTTACTGCTGCAGCGCCTTGCTCACCTTCTCGAACAGATCCCGCGCCAGCCCCTCGAGGTTGGCCAGACGGGTCAGCTCGGTGCGGATCAGCGCCTTGCGCCCCTCATCGAGCCGCTTGAACTGGATGAGCGGAGTGATGAGGCGGGAGGCCACCTGCGGATTGACCTCGTTGAGCTCGATCAGCAGATCGGTCAGGAAGCGATAGCCGCGACCATCGCGCGCATGGAACTGCACCTGGTTGTTCATGGCAAAGCTGCCCACCAGCGCCCGCAGCCGGTTCGGGTTGCGAATGCTGAAGGTGGGGTGCGCCATCGCCTGCTTCACCTCTTCCAGCACGTCTTCCGCCGGTTTGGCACCCACCAGCCGCAGCCAGTTGTCCAGCACCAGTCCGTCCTTGGCCCACTTGCCCTCGAAGTCGGCCAAGAGCTCGGCGCGGCACGGCAACAGGTGGCTGTTGGCCACCTGCAGCGCCGCCAGGGTGTCGGTCATGTTGTCGGCGGTGGCATATTGCTGGCGCACCAGCAGATCGGCACTGCCGGCGTCGAGGGCCGCCAGATAGCCCAGCACGACCCCCTTGAGCGCCCGCTTGGCCATGTCGGCGTGCACCACCTGATAAACCGGCAAGCGCAAACTCTCGTAGCAGGTCACCAGACGTGCTCCGAAGGCCTGGGCCAGAGAAGTCTGGATCTCGTTGCGCACCTGATGGATGGCATCGATGTCGGCCACCTCGAACAGCTCGGCCAGGGTCGCCTCGCCCGGCAGCGCCAGGATCTCCGCCTTGAGGGCCGGATCCAGCTCGCCGTCATCCAGAATGGCGACAAAGGCCGCCAGCAGGGTCTGGGAGAGCTCAACCCCCTGCCCGTGCTGCACCCGGGCCACGCCGTCGATGACCGCCTTGTTGATCAGCATCTGCGCCGCATCCCAACGGGCAAACTCGTTGCGGGCATGGCGCATCAGGAAGGCCAATGCCTCGTCGCTGTAGTCAAAATGCAGTTTGACCGGCGCCGAGAAGTCCCGCAGCAGGGAGGGAACCGGCTTGACCGATACCTTGTCGAACACGAAGGTCTGCTCCGCTTCCAACACGTCGAGCACGTTGCCGATGGCCTTGCCCTGGTACTGCAGCGGGATGATGGCCCCCTGCTCATCATAGAGTTCGATGTCGAGGGGGATATGCAGCGGCAGTTTCTGCGGCTGATCCTGGGTCGGCGGGGTGTGCTGGCTCACATGCAGGCGATAGACGCCGCTGTCGGCATCGTACTCGTCGGACACGGTGAGTTCGGGGGTACCGGACTGGCTGTACCAGCGACGGAAGCGACCGAGATCCACCCCGGAGGCATCCTCCATCGCCTGCACGAAGTCATCGCAGGTGACCGCCTGACCGTCAAAGCGCTCGAAATAGAGGCGCATGCCCGCCTGGAAGGCCTCCTCGCCCAGCAAGGTGTGCAGCATGCGGATCACTTCCGAACCCTTCTCGTAAACGGTCAGGGTGTAGAAGTTGTTCATCTCGATCACCACATCCGGGCGGATCGGGTGGGCCATGGGACCGGCATCCTCGGCAAACTGCGGGCCACGCACGGTGCGCACGTTGTTGCTGCGATTGACCCCGCGCGAGCCCAGATCGGAGGAGAACTCCTGATCCCTGAACACCGTCAGCCCCTCTTTCAGGCTGAGCTGGAACCAGTCGCGGCAGGTGACGCGGTTGCCGGTCCAGTTGTGGAAGTATTCGTGGCCGATCACCCGCTCGATGCCGTGATAGTCGCTGTCGGTGGCGGTGGCCGGATTGGCCAGCACGAACTTGGAGTTGAAGATGTTGAGCCCCTTGTTCTCCATGGCGCCCATGTTGAAGAAGTCCACCGCCACGATCATGTAGATGTCGAGGTCGTACTCGAGGCCGAAGCGCTGCTCATCCCAACGCATGGAGTTGATGAGGCTCTCCATGGCGAAACCGGCGCGGTCCAGGTTGCCCTTGTCGACGAAGATCTCGAGAGCTACCTTGCGGCCGCTCTTGGTGACGTAATGGCTGCGCTCCACGTCGAAGTCCCCGGCCACCAGGGCAAACAGGTAGCTCGGTTTGGGGAAGGGATCCTGCCACTGCACGAAGTGGCGGCCGTCACCCAGATCACCGCTGTCGACCTTGTTGCCGTTGGAGAGCAGGAAAGGAAACTTTGCCTTGTCAGCGGTGATACGGGTGCTGTAGCGGGCCAGAATGTCGGGCCTGTCCATGTAATAGGTGATGCGTCGGAACCCTTCCGCCTCGCACTGGGTGCAGTAGGCATCGCCGGACTTGTAGAGCCCTTCCAGCGCGGTGTTGGCGGCCGGGTTGATGTCGGTGACTATGGTCAGCACGCACTCGGCGGGCAGGTTGAACAGGGTCAGGCTGCTCTCGCCCTGCTCGTACTGGGTAAAGGCAACCCCGTCCACGCTGATGGCGTGCAGGACCAGCCCTTCGCCATCCAGCACCAGCGGCTCCTTGTGGTCGCCGTTACGACGCAGGCGGGAGATGGCGGTGACCCGGGTCTGCGGCTCCTGCAGCTGGAAATCGAGGTCGATGCTGTCGCACCAGTAGAGCGGAGCCTGGTAATCCTGGCGATATTTGGCCGTCATGGCCTAGGAGTGATCGGTCATTATTGTTTGCTTCCACGCTTGTTATTGACGTGTCAGAGGCTGTCATAACCGGTTGGCAGGGTCAAATAGTTTGCATTCAGGCAAAGGAAAGGGCGACCTCAGTCGCCCTTGTTGATTAATTGGCTGTCCCTGTTCAGCCGCGTTTGCTGAGCTTGGCCAGATCCGCCGTGATGTTGGCAGCCTCGACCAGATACTCGTCGGGTGCCTCAAAATCGGCAGGCAGATCGTCCAGGCTCTTCACCGTCGGCTTGCCCAGGCGAGTCAGGCGTTCGTTGGCGCGCTTGAGCGCCTTCTCGTCCTGCTTGGCCTGATCAGCCAGACGCTCCGCCTCGTTCAAGGAGACCGACTTCTTGTCTTTCTCCTCCTTGTACTCGGCGATATCCTGCATCACGTAGGCAAACTCAGGATCCTTGTTGATCCGCGCCTCGTGGGCCGCCTGCAGCTTGGGCAGCAAGCTAGCAAAGTTACCGAGCTTGTCGTACTTGGCCGACGCTATCTTGTCCCACGGCAGGGCGTTGAACTCGCGGCTCTCGCCTGTCTCTTCCGGTGCCACCGCGGTGGGGAAGCTGATGTCCGGGGCGACGCCCTTGTTCTGGGTGCTGCCACCGTTGATCCGGTAGAACTTGGCGATGGTGTACTGGACGTGACCCAGCGGCTGCTCGTAGAAGTCGTAGACCTTGGCCAGGCTGCGATGCTGCTGCACCGTGCCCTTGCCGAACGAGTTCTCGCCGAGGATCAGGGCGCGACCGTAATCCTGCATGGCGGCAGCGAAGATCTCGGAGGCCGAGGCGCTGTAGCGGTCGATCATCACCGACATGGGGCCACCGTAGTAGACGTTGCCGTCGTCATCACCGTTGACGGTGATGCGGCCCATGTGATCCCGGATCTGCACCACCGGACCGCTCGCGAAGAACAGGCCGCTCAGGGCAGAGGCCTCGGTCAGCGCACCGCCACCGTTGCCGCGCAGATCGACGATCAGACCCTCGATCTTCTGCTTGTTGAGGCTGGAGAGCTCCTTGATCACGTCGTCGTGCAGGTTGACGTAGAAGCTCGGGATCTCGAGCACGCCGATCTTCTTGCCCTCGACGGTGATCACCTTGGACTTGGCGGCCCTGTCTTCCAGACGCACCTTGTCACGCACCAGCTCGATCTGCTCGGTCTTGGCGCTGGCGCCCTTGCCGCGCTGGATCTCCAGCTTCACCTTGCTGCCCTTGGGCCCCTTGATGAGCTCGACCACGTCATCGAGACGCCAGCCTATCACGTCGACAATCTTGCCGTCGTCCTGCCCTACCCCGACGATCTTGTCGTCCGGTTTCAGGTGGTTGGACTTGGCGGCCGGGCCGCCGGGCACCAGAGAGCGAATGACGGTGAAGTCATCTTCGGCCTGCAGCACGGCCCCAATCCCCTCCAGCGAGAGGTTCATCTCGGTGTTGAAACGATCGGCGCTGCGCGGAGACAGATAGCTGGTGTGCGGCTCGATGGCGCGAGCGAAGGAGTTCATGAAGAGCTGGAATACATCCTCGCTCTCGGTCTGGGACATCCGCTTGATGGCGTTGTTGTAACGCTTGCCGAGCAGCTCCTTGATCTCGGGCCACTCCTTGCCGCTGAGCTTGAGGCTCAGGGCATCGAACTTGACCCGCTGGCGCCACAACTCGTTGAGTTCTGCCTCGTCTTTCGGCCAGGCCGCCCCTTCCCGATCAAACACATAGTTGTCGGGCTGGGTAAAATCGAAAGGAGTATCGAGCAGTTTCAGGGCGTATTCGAACCGCTCATAACGCCGCTGCTGACTCAGGTTGAACATCTCGTAGGCCGGTGCCAGCCGCCCTCTTTCGAGGTCGGTGTCAAAGCCGGTACGGTACTTTTCAAAACGGCTGATGTCAGAGGCCAGAAACAGGTTGCGGCTGTAATCCAGATTCTCCAGATATTTGTCAAAGATCACGGAGGAAAAGGCATCGTCCAGCTTGAACTGCTTGTAATGCGAGCGGGTAAACAGATTGGTAATTCGCTTGCTAGCCGTGGCATGTTGGCTCTCCTGAGCCAACACAGGCAAATCACTTTCCTTGAGCACCGGCTCGATGGCCTGTGCAAGCCCGGCAAGCGCCAGGCTACAGGCAACGAGGGAAAAACGAATTACGCCATGCTTCAACATTTGTCTCCTTAGAGAACCAGGTGCTCGAATTTGACCCGCAGCATCATGCCGGTCTGCAATTGAACCTGAACGTCATCCTTGGTCACTTCCTTGATGGTGGCCGGTACCGGCGACTTGCCCAGCACCACGCGCACGCCCTGCTCTACTTTCAGGGTAGCGGCATCCACCTTGACCAGCGGGGCCTCGTCAGCAACCGGAGCAGCCTTGGGAGCGGCTTTCGGCTTGCTGGACTTGGCGGCGGCATCGGCCTTGCGCGGGGCAGGACGACGAGGCTGCTTGGCCTTCTCTTCTTTATTGTTGGTACGACGGCTGGCAAAGACGCGCTCTTTGCTCTCCTTCAGGGCTTGCTTGGCGTGCTCGATGTGCTCCTCGGTGAGCAGCTCGCCCGGGTTGCCGTCCAGATCGACACGGGCCTGGCCGGCCTTGAGGCCATGCAGGTAACGCCAGCTGGAGGTGTATTGACGCAGAGCGGAGCGCAGCATGGTCTTGGAGACTCTGGCGTCGTCAGCAAGACGCTCGGCCAAATCCTGGAAGATGCCAATCTTGAGCGGCTTGGCCTCTCCTTCAGCAATGAAGCAGGCCGGGAATTTCTCGACCAGGTAGGCAACGATCTCTTTACTGTTCTTCAGCTTCTCAGTGTTTTCCATGTATAACCTTGGCTTTCATATAAACGCGCGGGCACGCCCGAGCACAACAAAGGCCCCATTATAGAGAGCTTGGGGCCTTTTGCGAACCATCAAGCAATGACTTAGAGCATGCTTTCCAAAATTTGCACCGTTTCTTCGAGGCCAATCTGGTCCTGCTCGTCAAAGCGGTTAAAGATTGGACTATCGATATCCAGTACGCCAATGATCTCGCCACGCCGACGCAACGGGATCACGATTTCGGCATTGCTGGCACCGTCGCAGGCGATATGCCCCTCAAACTGGTGCACGTCGTCGATGAGCTGGGTCTTGCCCTCGGCCACCGCCGTGCCACAGACACCACGCCCGACCGGAATGCGTACGCAGGCCGGCTTGCCCTGGAACGGGCCGAGCACCAGGGTCTCCCCCTGCAACAGGTAAAAGCCGACCCAGTTGATGTCGGCCAGCTCCTGATTGAGCAGGGCGGACAGGTTGGCCAGGTTGGCGATGAGATCCGGCTCTCCCTCCAGCAATGCCTGGGCCTGCTGGTTGAGCGTGCGATAAAATGCTTGTTTTTCAATCATGATTAAATGAACTTCACTCCCTGACAATCAGTGCAAGGTAACGCCCTGCCTGAAAAATTCAAATCAATTTTCACCTTGCCCCCTCCTTTTACCCCTCAGGAAGAGGCCCTCAGCGGGCAACGGAGAGCGCCAGTTGCTGGCGCTCTCCGTTGCTCCACTCGATATTGAGCAACCAGACCATCATCGGCGAGGTGCAGGATCCCACCAGGGTCGTCCCTTGCCAGCCCTGGGCTGTGGCCTCAAAAGTGACCGGGATGGTCCCCATGAACATGTCCCGCCCCTCCAGCCACGCCTTCACCGGCGTGACGGCCGGATTGCCGCCCTGAAGCTGTATCACGAAGTCACGTTCGGCCTGGACCGGCAGCGAGGCGATGCGGGCGCTCAGCGGCGTCTCCCCCGTCTGCAGGGGGCAGGCGCTGTGGGAGAGATCACAAATTTGATCTTTTCCCGATCCCGCGACCGCCGTCTGCACCCCATCGAACCAGGTTCGATAAGCAACCAAACCGAGCAAAATAGTCAACACGATCGCCAAATGAATAATTTTGCGTGAAGTGAGTCTCTCTTTCATGAAAAAACAGCCTTGTAAGATGTCTGAAAAATGACATTTTCGTGATCTCGCGCAAGGTAAATAATTGAACAGGCGAGACCCAACGGAGCCAAATATATCACTGTTTATACTGTTATTTTACCTGTCAGTTCAGTAT
>NZ_NEVB01000211.1:0-26018 GCF_002259925.1 Aeromonas sp. A35_P
CCTTATCTCTTTTTAGTTGTTATCCGTGAAATGCTGACGGCGTTGGGTAAAAACCCGACCGGTACATCTTAACAGCAACGCAACAATTATTAAGTAGCTGGTCGGTCATCTGATCTGCTTTTTTTGTGTACAGCATCAAGGAATTGGAATAGAAACGGGACTCGATAGGTTAACAGCTTCATCCCGGATACCAGACCCGACCAGAGGTCACTTGTACGCCAGATGGCAAAAAGCGACCCCCGATCTCGGCAAAGCGGATCAATTGCCGGTAGAATGGCGCATTGCTTAAGGAGAACCACATGATCGACCCGAAGAAACTGGAAGAGATCGCCAAACAGGTGCACAACTCCCTGCCGCCCGGCATTCGCAGCATGGGTGAAGAGGTGGAGAAGAAGATCCGTCAGGTGCTGCAGTCCCAGCTCGGCAAGCTGGACCTGGTCAGTCGCGAAGAGTTTGACGTGCAGACCAAGGTGCTGCTGCGCACCCGCGAGAAGCTGACCGCTCTCGAGGCCAAGCTGGCCCAGCTCGAGCAGCAGCTCGGCGCCAAGGGCGAATAACACCGCCCCCATAAAGCAGACCCCAGCCAGGCTGGGGTTTGTTGTTTCTGGCCTGCCGCAAAGCAAGTTGCGGCGGCAAATGCAGCGAGGTATTCCCGGTTACGTGACCGACCTCATGCCGAACTCAGATGAACTCGTAGGCGTCGCCGAAGATGCGCTCCGGCTCGGCCCCCAGGATCTTGAACTCTTCCCGCGCCGCCCCCGCCATCTCGAAACGACCGGCCACATAGATGTCGTAGTCATGCAGGCTGACGAAGTCATCCATGATGGCTTTGTGCACCAGCCCGGTCTTGCCGGTCCAGTCGCTCTCCGGCTCCTGCACCACAGGGATGTAGGTGAGCGGGGCGTAGTCGCGCTCCCACTGCTGCATCTGCTCCTGCTCGTAGAGCCAGTGCGCCTGGCGTACGCCCCAGTAGAAGAACACCGGGCGCTTGCTGCCACTGTCGATCAGGTATTCCAGAATGGCGCGGGCATAGGAGAAACCGGTGCCGCCTGCCATCAGGATCAGCGGCCGGGGTGACTCTTCCCGCAGGAAGGCCTTGCCCGCCGCCAGCTCAATCTCGATCTCCCCCTGCTCGCGCATGCGGGCCAGCACCTGGCCGGCATAGGCGTTCTCCGGGGTGGCGCCGATCTGCAGCTCCAGCACGCCGGGGCGGGTCGGCGAGTTGGCGATGGAGAAGGGACGCTTGTCCGAATCACTCATCACCACCAGCAGATACTGGCCCGGCTTGAAGCTGACCTCTTGCAGCGGCGTCAGGGCCACGTGCCAGATGGTGTCGACATATTCGCGCAGTTCCTCTACGCGGCACTTGATACGTTGCATTCTTATCCTTGTGACGGGCTCGTTCGGCCCGCTTTCGCTCTTGATTCACTGTGGACTGGCGACCAGCAAAGTGGTCAGGTCAGTCGAGCATACCCAATTCAGCTCAAATGGCATCAATCTTTTGCATCCCGGCCAGGCGGCACGGCCCGTCTGGCCGGCCGCCGCTCATCAACCGAGAATGTTCAGCTCGTCCCAGAGGGCATCGATCTTCTGCTTCACCGCCTCGTCCTGGACGATGGGCTGGCCCCACTCGCGGTTGGTCTCTCCCGGCCACTTGTTGGTGGCGTCCAGCCCCATCTTGGAGCCGAGGCCGGAGACCGGCGAGGCGAAGTCCAGGTAGTCGATCGGGGTGTGCTCGATCAGGGTGGTGTCGCGGGCCGGGTCCATCCGGGTGGTGATGGCCCAGATCACGTCCTTCCAGTCGCGGGCGTTGATGTCGTCGTCGCAGACGATCACGAACTTGGTGTACATGAACTGGCGCAGGAAGGACCAGACCCCCAGCATCACCCGCTTGGCGTGGCCCGGGTAGCGCTTCTTGATGGTCACCACCGCCATCCGGTAGGAGCACCCCTCCGGCGGCAGGTAGAAGTCCACGATCTCGGGGAACTGCTTCTGCAACAGCGGCACGAACACCTCATTGAGCGCCACCCCCAGCACCGCCGGCTCATCGGGCGGCCGGCCGGTGTAGGTGCTGTGGTAGATAGCATCCTTGCGCATTGTCATGTGGGTGATGGTGAAGACCGGGAACTCGTCCACCTCGTTGTAGTAGCCGGTGTGATCGCCATAGGGCCCTTCGGGGGCCAGCTCGCCTGGCTCCAGATAGCCTTCCAGCACGATCTCGGCGCTGGCGGGCACCTCCAGATCGCAGCTGATGGCCTTCACCACCTCGGTGCGGCTGCCGCGCAGCAGACCGGCGAAGGCGTACTCGGAGAGGGTATCCGGCACCGGCGTCACCGCGCCGAGGATGGTCGCCGGATCGGCGCCCAGCGCCACCGCCAACGGGAAGCGCTCACCCGGATGGGCCTCCTGCCACTCGCGAAAATCGATGGCACCGCCGCGGTGATCCAGCCAGCGCATGATCAGCTTGTTCTTGCCGATCTTCTGCTGACGATAGATGCCGAGGTTCTGCCGTTTCTTGTAGGGGCCGCGGGTGATGGTGAGCCCCCAGGTGACCAGCGGCGCCACGTCGCCAGGCCAGCAGTGTTGAATGGGGATCTGGTCCAGATCGACCGCGTCTCCCTCCAGCACCCGCTGCTGGCAGGGGGCGGACGAGAGACGCTTGGTCGGCATGTTGAGTACCTGCTTGAAGATCGGCAGCTTCTCCATCAGCTCCTTGAAGCCACGGGGCGGTTCAGGCTCCTTCAGGTAGGAGAGCCAGGTCCCTACCTGGCGCAAGGCGGCCACGTTGGGCTGGCCCATGCCCATGGCGACCCGGTCCGGCGTGCCAAACAGGTTGGTCAGCACCGGCATGGCGTAACCCTTGGGATTTTCGAACAGCAGGGCCGGCCCACCCGCACGCAGGGTGCGGTCGCTGATCTCGGTCATCTCCAGATAGGGGTCTATCTCGCGCGTGATGCGCTTGAGTTGTCCGCTTTGTTCCAGCTGCGCGATGAAATCACGCAAATCCTTGTATTTCATGCAGGTACCCTGTGTGCAGGCGATGCCGCATTATAACTCCGGGGAGCCGGCGGGTGTACCCGGTTCGGGCTGCACCATCGGACTTGCATGACGCTTTTCCTGCCGGGTCAGCCGATCGGCAAGCTGGGCCAGCAGCCTCGGCTCGTCCACCTGCAACAGCAGGCTGGCCACCTGACCGCTGTACTGGCGGTTGCCCAGCTCCGCCAGCAGGAACTGCTGGGCGGTGTCGGGCAGCGGCGAAAGCTGACTGAGCTGGTGCAGGGCGGGTTGCTTGAGGGAGGCGTTGCGGCTGGCAGCGATCAGCAGATCGCTCGCCGCCTGGCCCTGATAAAAACGCCCCACGCTGGCCAGAGCCGCCACACTGTCGTGATCCGCCGGTTGGCGCCACAGTCTCTGGTAAAGGGCGCTGTCGCCGGTACGCTCGACCAGCAGCCGCAGCAGCCGGTTGTCGGGCAGGAAGATGTTCAGGCCGGCCAGCTTTTGTGCCTCGCGCTGCAGCACGGCAGCCGGCTGCCCGGCGAGCACGTTCAGCAGCGCCTGCTGTTGCTGGGCCAGATCCGGGTTGCGGCTGTTGTAGATCTGCTTGAACTCGAAGCGGTTCGCCTCCAGCAGCTGGCGGTAGTTGTCCTGCCAGGCCTGCAGTTGCCAGCGGCTCAGCACCTGCCGCGCCGCGGCGGCAAAGTCGTAGGCGGGTTGCTGCACCAGAAAACCGTCCACCTCTTTCTCCACCAGCCAGCTGGGGGCCTTGAACGACTGGGCGCGCACCCAGGCCAGCAGCTGCGGACTGGCAGCCCTGGGCTGACTGTCGAGGGTGGCGAGCAGCTGGCACAGCAGATACTCCCGCTGCCCCACGGCCAGGGAGTCCAGCAGGGAATCGATGGCGGCAAACTGTCCCTGCTGCAGCCGGCCGGTCAGGTAGTCGAGGTGGCCCTGCAGCCCCTCGTCGGCCACCAGCGCTATGCGGGGAGCCGTCCCGGCGGACGGAGTCTGGCCCGCCAAAGCCGGCGGCACCAGCAGCCAGCTCAGCATTATCAGGAGTACATGTTTCATGACGTCCCTATCCTTGTGACATCGAGGTTTCATACTACTCAGGCGACCGCAAAATAGATAAACAAAAACCGCGACCTGGGCCGCGGTTTCATCATTTTTCGAGTCGGTTACTTCTGCTGACGCCGCATGGCGTCGAAGAACTCGTCGTTGGTCTTGGTCATCGCCAGCTTGTCGATGAGGAACTCGATGCCGTCGATCTCGCCCATCGGGTGGACAATCTTGCGCAGGATCCACATCTTCTGCAGCTCGTCGCCGGTGGTCAGCAGCTCTTCCTTGCGGGTACCGGAGCGGGTGATGTCGATGGCCGGGTAGACACGCTTCTCGGCGATCTTGCGCGAGAGGTGCAGTTCCATGTTGCCGGTGCCCTTGAACTCTTCGTAGATGACTTCATCCATCTTTGAGCCGGTATCGATCAGCGCGGTGGCGATGATGGTCAGGCTGCCGCCCTCTTCAACATTGCGCGCGGCACCGAAGAAGCGCTTCGGACGGTGCAGTGCGTTGGCGTCCACACCACCGGTCAGTACCTTGCCGGATGACGGGATGACGGTGTTGTAGGCACGGGCCAGACGGGTGATGGAGTCCAGCAGGATCACCACGTCCTTCTTGTGCTCGACCAGACGCTTGGCCTTCTCGATCACCATTTCGGCGACCTGGACGTGACGGGAAGCCGGCTCGTCGAAGGTGGAGGCGATCACTTCGCCCTTCACCATCCGCTGCATCTCGGTCACTTCTTCCGGACGCTCGTCGATCAGCAGGACGATCAGTTCGCAGTCAGGGTGGTTGTAGGCGATGCTCTGGGCGATGTTCTGCAGCAGCATGGTCTTACCGGCCTTGGGCGGTGCGACGATGAGGCCGCGCTGGCCTTTACCGATCGGGGATGCCAGATCCAGTACGCGGGCGGTGATGTCTTCGGTGGAACCGTTGCCACGCTCCATGCGCAGACGCTCGTTGGCGTGCAGCGGAGTGAGGTTTTCAAACAGGATCTTGTTGCGGGAGTTTTCCGGACGGTCGTAGTTGACCTCGTTGACCTTGAGCAGCGCGAAGTAGCGTTCGCCCTCTTTCGGCGGCCGGATCTTGCCGGAGATGGTATCGCCGGTGCGCAGGTTGAAGCGGCGGATCTGGCTCGGGGAGACGTAGATGTCGTCCGGGCCGGCCAGGTAGGAGCCATCTGCACTACGCAGGAAGCCGAAACCATCGGTCAGGATTTCCAGCACACCGTCGCCGAAGATATCCTCGCCACCCTTGGCGTGCGCCTTGAGGATCGCGAAAATAATGTCTTTCTTGTGCGCCCGAGCCAGATTTTCCAACCCCATGGATTCGCCAAGCTGTACCAGCTCGGACACAGGAGTGTTCTTTAATTCAGTCAGATTCATAGTGGTGAAAGTCTGTAAGCAAGGATTGAAATGAGGAGACAGTCTGCTGGATTGATGCTGATCGGATTTGATTTGCCGGGCTGATGTGTGAGCAAAGAGTCAGGCAAAAAGGTTAGCAAACGAGCGATAAATTAGCACCAATCGGGGTGAGCGTCTAGGTGATAAAACAGAAGGAGCGCATTATTGCAATGCGCTCCTCGATGATTATTACAGGTTGCCGTCCAGGAACTCTTTCAGCTGAGTCTTGGACAGGGCACCGACCTTGGTCGCTGCCACTTCGCCATTCTTGAACAGCAGCAGGGTCGGGATACCACGAATGCCATACTTGGGCGGAGTGTCGGCGTTATGGTCGATGTTCAATTTCGCCACGGTCACACGACCGGCATACTCTTGGGCGACTTCGTTCAGGATCGGGGCAATCATCTTGCACGGACCACACCATTCGGCCCAGAAGTCGACCAGAACGGCGCCATCGGCTTTGATTACATCTGCCTCGAAGCTGGCATCGCTCAGCTGAACAATCTTGTCACTCATCTCCAACTCCAGTCAGTAATTAAGGCTTTATTGACGTATCAACAAAGGCAATAGTTGCCCTATTTGAAATGATCCTGTTTATTATTGCAAGCCTAACCTGATAACCTACCGCCATGAGCAAAACACACTTAACGACCGACAAATTCGCCCAAATGGGCCTCGAACCCGAAGTTCTGGCTGGTCTGGAATCAAAGGGATTTCACTATTGCACCCCCATCCAGGCACTCTCTCTGCCGCTGCTGGTAGAAGGCCATGACCTCGCCGGCCAAGCCCAGACGGGTACCGGCAAAACCATCGCCTTCCTGGCTGCCACCTTCAACTATCTGCTGACCCACCCGCTGACCAAGCCGCGCCTAATCAATCAGCCGCGCGCCATCATCATGGCACCGACCCGGGAACTGGCAGTACAGATTTACAACGATGCCGACAGCATGGCCGCCTCGACCGGCCTCAAGCTCGGCCTCGCCTATGGCGGTGAAGGGTACGACAAGCAGCTGGCCGTACTGGAGCAGGGTGTCGACATCCTGATCGGCACCACTGGCCGCATCATCGACTACTTCAAGTCCAAGGTCATCGATCTGAGCAACATCCAGGTCGTGGTGCTGGACGAAGCGGATCGCATGTTCGATCTCGGCTTCATCAAGGACATCCGTTTCCTGTTCCGCCGCATGCCGCCCGCCACCGAGCGCTTGAGCATGCTGTTCTCCGCCACCCTCTCCCTGCGGGTGCAGGAGCTGGCCTACGAACACATGAACCACCCGGAACATGTGCAGGTCGAGCCGGAGCAGATGACCGGCGTACGAATCAAAGAAGAGCTCTTCTACCCTTCCAACGAAGACAAGATGTTGCTGCTGCTCTCCCTGATGGAAGAGGAGTGGCCGGAGAAAGCCATCGTCTTCGCCAACACCAAGCACGTCTGTGAAGACGTTCACGCCTGGCTGGAGAATGACGGCCACCGCGTCGGTCTGCTGACCGGCGACGTGCCGCAGAAGAAGCGGATGAAGATCCTGGAAGACTTCACCAAGGGTGCGGTAGACATTCTGGTTGCCACCGATGTGGCCGCCCGTGGTCTGCACATCCCTGACGTGACCCACGTCTTCAACTACGACCTGCCCGACGACGCCGAGGACTACGTACACCGCATCGGTCGTACCGGTCGTGCCGGCAAGAGCGGTCACTCCATCAGCCTGGCCTGTGAAGACTATGCCTTCAACCTGCCGGCCATCGAGGAGTACATCCACCATCCGATCCCGGTCAGCAAATATGACCGCGAGGCGCTGCTGGATGACGTGACCGCGCCGAAACGGGTGTTCCGCAACCGTCAGCCGGTGAACCGCAACATGCGCGATCGCCAGGGCGGTGGCAACAGCAACAACCGTCGTCGTCCTCCCCGCAAAAGCTGAAGGATAGGCCCAGTTGCACAACTCGCCTCTCTATGCCGCCATCGACCTCGGCTCCAACAGCTTTCACATGCTGGTGGTGCGCGAGGTCGCCGGTGCCCTGCGCACCGTCACCAAGGTCAAGCGCAAGGTGCGCCTCGCCGCCGGTCTGGATGCCGATTTTCGTCTCAGCCGTGCCGCCATGGAGCGGGGCTGGGACTGTCTGCGCCTCTTCTCCGAGCAGCTGCAGGACATTCCGGCCGACAACATCCGGGTAGTCGGCACCGCGACCCTGCGCCTGGCCACCAACGTCGACGAGTTTCTGCGTGAAGCGGAACGGGTACTCAACCACAACATCGAGATCATCTCGGGTGAGGAAGAGGCCAAGACCATCTATGAAGGGGTCTCCTGGACCTCGGCGGGGGAAGGCAACCGGCTGGTGATCGATATCGGCGGTGCCAGTACTGAGCTGGTGATCGGCGAACAGAGCGAGGCCAAGCTGCTCAACAGCCTGCACATGGGCTGCGTCACCTGGCTCAACAACCACTTCGGTGACGGCGAGCTGAGCGAAGCGCGCTTCAACCAGGCCATTGCCGCCGCCAAAACGGTGCTGGAGAAGGTGACGGATGATTACCGCGTGCTCGGCTGGCGCACCTGCGTCGGCGCTTCCGGCACTGTGCAGGCGCTGCAGGAGATCATGCTGGCGCAGGGCAAGAGCGAGCGGGTCACCCTGCCGAAGCTGCAGGAGCTGATGGGTCAGGCCATCGCCTGTGGCAAGCTCGACCAGCTGCAACTGGAAGGGCTGGCGGCCGAGCGGCTGACCGTGTTCCCCTCCGGCCTCGCCATCCTGATCGCCATCTTCGAAACCCTCGGTATCGAGAGCATGACGCTGGCGGGCGGTGCCCTGCGCGAGGGGCTGATCTATGGCCTGCTCGGCAACAATCACGACTGTGATGCCCGCGATCGTACCGCCGACAGCCTGATCAGCCGCTACCAGCTGGACAAGGAGCACGCCGAGCGGGTACGCGACACTGCCATCGAGGCATTCACCCAGCTGCAACCGGCCTGGCGTCTCTCCAAGCGCTACGGTCGCCCGATCCTGCGCTATGCGGCCCTGCTGCACGAGATCGGCCTGTGCATCGAGTACAAGAAGGCGCCGCAACACGCCGCCTACATCATCGACAACATCGACATGCCGGGTTTTACCCCCGCGCAGAAGAAGCTGCTGTCTGCCCTGCTGTTCAACCAGCGGGACGAATTCAAGCTGGAACCGCTGGAGAAGCAGGGGGCCGTCACGGCTCGCCAGGCGATCCGGCTGGCCCGCATCCTGCGCATCGCGCTAATCCTCTGCATGCGCCGCACCCAGGGCACTGTGCCGATCTTTACCCTGCAGGCAGATGACGAGGCTCTGACGCTGACCCTGCCCAAGGGGTGGCTGGACGAGCACTACCTGCGCGCCAGCGAGCTGCGCCTCGAAGTGGAACGCCAGCAGAAGATGGGCTGGCCCACCCGGCTGCTGGAAGCCTGATTGGGCCCAGCCCAATCAGTGCCCCGACATTCCGACAATCTCTTTCGCAGCCAGCACTGGCGCCACTCAGGCCTGCTCCTTGATTTTATTGGGCTGACGGGCTGCTCCCGCCCTTGCGTCTGGGCTCCGCCCCCCCTCATGGCCTACGTTCGACTAGAGTAGGGTTGTCTTCACAACCAACCGGAATGGACGCCATGAAACCTTTGACCCTGATCGGACTGACCGCCCTGCTCACCGCCTGCGGCGGTGGTGGCGGCGACAACAGCAGCCAGCCACCACAGGCCCAGCTCTCACTGGCCTTCTCCGACGCCCCGGTAGATGGCGTCAGCAAGGTCTGCATCGCCGTCTCCAACATCAGCATCCACCCCGTCGCCGGCACCGAGCAGAGCTGGACCACCGCCAGCTTCCTCACCTCGACCCAGGACGATGGTTGCACCCCGAGCGGCGAGACCATTCCGCTCGACAGCGCAGGGAGGCCGCTGTTTACCTACATCGATCTGCTGAGTTATCAGGGTTCCGTCAGTCGCCCCCTGCTGGCCAGCCAGAGCGTGGTGCCCGGCAACTACAGCCAGATGCGGCTGCGGGTGCTGGACGGGCGGGAGGTCGCCAACCAGTTTCTGGACGGCACCCCCTACTCCTACGTCAAGCAGGATAATGGGGTGATCAAGCCGCTGGAGGTGCCCAGCAGCGAGCTCAAGCTGGACGCCTTCACCATCGCCGCCAACGGCCTCAGTGCCTTTACCACCGAATTCGATCTGCGCCAGTCCATGGTGCTGCCAGGCCACGAGCAGTACTACAAGCTCAAACCGAGAGGCGTACGGCTGGTGAACAACACCCAGGTTGCCACCGTCAAGGGCACGGTGGCAGCCGGGCTGTGCGGTGGCCAGCTGACCGACAAGGCATTCGTCTACTTCTATGACGAGCTGCGCCCGGTGGGTGACGACGCCTATCCCGACATGGCCGACAGCGACAACGGCTTCTACGCCAGCGCCCCCGTGCTGCCGCAGACCGGAGGCGGCTTTGGCTACGAGCTGGGATTTGTCAATCTCGGCAGCTACGATCTGGTGCTGGTCTGCAACGGCGACGAGGATGATCCGGCGCTGGCCGGCGACCCGCTGCAACTGGAACAGGTGCAGAAGGCCCAGACGGTGGTGGCGCCCACCACCAGCATCAACTTCCAGTAACGGGCGACAAGGGGGACAACGACCGCATGAGCAGATACCAACCCATCAGTTGCGATCTCTACGACTGGCTGGAGATCGCCGCCAGCTGGCAGCTGCCGGTCACCCTCACCTGTAAGGATGGCCGCCAGTGGGCGGACAAGATCCGCACCATAGAGGCCAGAGAAGGGGTCGAGTACCTGCTGCTGCACGGCGGCGAACGGCTCAGCCTGGCGGAGCTGGCGACCATGGCGCTCAACTGGCAGGGGGAGGAGAAGCTGATCCGCTTCGCCCCGCCAGCACCAGCCCACAGCCAGTAGATGGCAAGAGGGCCAACCCTATCGGGTTGGCCCTCTTCTTTGACTGCTCGGCAGGCATCGTCGTGGCCGTTACCCCGCCAGCGCCGCCATCACGTAGACATCGAAGCGGTTGCTCTTGGTCTCGATGGCCATGCTCGGCTTCTGCTCGTTGAGCCAGCCTGCGTAGTCCGGCCGCTTCACCACTACCCGCCGGTCCGCCATGGTGAGCGCCGCCGGCAGCAGGGCATCGGCGTCGAGATCCGCCCCCACCAGCGACTGGAACACCCGCATCTCTTTTTTCACCAGCGCCGACTTCTGCTTGTGGGGGAACATGGGGTCGAGGTAGATGACATCCGGCCGCTCGGCCAACCCCAGCAGGGTCTCCACCGCAGGGCCATGCAGCAACTGCATTCGCTCGCGCACCCAGGGACCGATCTCGGGATCCTGTGCGGCGCGCGTCAGCCCGTCCTGCAGCAGGGCCGCCACCACGGGGCTGCGCTCAATCATGGTCACCTTGCAGCCGAGGGAGGCGAGCACGAAGGCATCGCGTCCCAGCCCGGCGGTGGCATCCACCACGGTCGGCATGGCGCCCGCCTTGAGCCCCACCGCCTTGGCGATAGACTGGCCACGGCCACCGCCGAACTTGCGGCGATGAGCAACCGCCCCTTCGACGAAATCGACGTAGACGGCGCCCAGCTTGGGTTCGTCCAGCTTGCGCAGCTCCAGCCGCTCCGGGGTGAACACCAGGGCAAACTGGGGCAGGTCGATCTGGTCAAGCTGGCTGCTCAGGGCTTCTGCCTGGGCCGCCTTGGCGGGGTCTTCGAGGAGGATTTGCATGGGCTCTGGATGCATTCTAAGTTCAGTGAACCGAGTGTATCACAGCCCCTTTACGTGGCTGTAGGGAGGAAACCCTATGCACCTGCTTATCGCCCTGCTGCTTGCCGCCCAGAGCGGCGGCCATCTCAAGGTCTGCGGCGTTGACTGGCCCCCCTTCTCCTACGCCGAACAGGGCAAGCTGATGGAGGGCATATCGGTCGAGATCCATCAGGAGGTGGCACACCGCCTCGGCATGCAGCTCACCCTGCTCGAACTGCCGTGGGGACGCTGCGAACAGTACGTCAACACCGAGCTGGCGGACGGTATTCTCGACAATGCGCCCCTCCCCGGCTGCTACCACTCCGATCTTGCCACCGCCTTCTACCCGCTGGCCGCCTATGTGCGCAGCGACAGCCCGCTGCAAACCTTCTCGTGGGAGATGGCCAAGGGGCTGAAAGTAGGGATGGTCAGGGGCTATGACTACACCGACAGGATCAAGCACTTCACCGGTTGGGTACCCATCAAGGCCCACTCCGACAAGCAGTTGCTGCTGATGCTGGAGAAGAGCCGGGTCGACCTGATAGTGCTGGATTACTTCTCGGCCCCCATTCTCTCCAGAGAGCAGGACGTCAAGATCCGCGCGCTCACCCCCTTTCTCGACTCGACCCCGCTCTACCTCTGCTTCGGCAAGCAGAAGGCTGACCTGCTGCCCGCCTACAACAAGGCGCTGCAACAGATGCTGGACGAAGGGGTGCTGGATCGCATCTATCTGCGCTATCTCGGGGAGGATTACCGGACACTGAAGGAGAAACAGGAGAGGATGAAAGCGGCGCAGTAAGGGTCAGCTGGTCTGCAGGAACATGCTCTTGTCGTTGAGCTGCAAATACTCGGTGAGGTCGTCGTAGGCGAGCGGCCGGCTCAGCAGATAACCCTGGGTGAAGGCGCACCCCTTCTGGCAGAGGAAGTTGAGCTGCTCGCGGGTCTCCACCCCCTCGATCACCACCTGCATGCCGAGGTTGTGCACTATGTTGATGATGCCGTCCAGCAGCAGCCGGTCCTGCTCGTTGAACGGGATGTGGCGCACGAAGGCCCGGTCGATCTTCACCAGGTCCACCGGGAAGTTGCGCAGATAGTTGAGCGCCGAGTAGCCGGTGCCAAAGTCGTCGATGGCCAGCTTGCAGCCCGCCTCGCGCAGGGCATCGATCCGCACCCTGTGCTGATCGCTGGTCTCCATCAGCAGGGATTCGGTGATCTCGATGACGATGTCCGCCGGGTCCAGTCCGAAGTGGTGGATCACCTTGAGCCACTCGCTCGCCTCCGGATCTATGGTCTGGAACTCCAGGGTGGAGCGGTTGATCGACATCTGCAGATCCGGGAAGCCGGATTGCTGCAGCCGCGCCAGATCCCGGCACGACTGCCACAGCACCAGCGCCCCCAGCCCCTGGATGAGCCCCGCCTCCTCCGCCAGCGGGATGAAGTCCGCCGGCGACACCTGGCCCCAGTGCGGGTGATACCAGCGCACCAGTGCCTCCAGCTTGGCGACCCGGCCGCTGCGGTTGTCCCAGATCGGCTGGTAGGCCATGGTCAGCTGCTCGAGCTTGATCGCCTCCGCCAGATCCTGCTGCATCTGGTGGCGCTGGCGCACCTCTTCGCGCATGGAGGCGCAGTAGCTGCCGAGCAGCTCGTCGCTCTCCAGCCCGTCGCCCGGGCAGAGGGTGATGCCGATGGTGGCCGTCACGTAGAGGTGCTGGTTGGCCAGCATGAAGGGACGGGCGAAGCCGCCGACCACCTGCTTGGCAAACACCTCGGCCTGGCGGCGATTGACGATGCCGGGCACCAGGAAGGCGAACTCGTCGCCGCCGATGCGGGCCACCAGATCTTCGGTGCGCACCCGGCTCACCAGCCGATCCGACACCTCCCGCAGCAGGGCGTCACCGGCATGGTGATCCATGCTGTTGTTGACCGCCTTGAAGTTGTTGAGGTCGAGCACCATCAGCGCGAAGCGCTCGCCCCGCTCGCAGAAGCGGCTGAGGCAGCGGCCGAACAGCCAGCGGTTGGGCAGCCCGGTGAGATTGTCGTAGTTGGCCTGGGCGGCGATCTTCTGCTCCGCCAGCTTGGTCTGGGAGAGATCGCTGAAGATGGCGATGTACTGGCTGATCCGCCCCCCTTCCCGCAGGGTGCTGATCATCAGCTGCTGGGGGTAGAGCTTGCCGTTCTTGCGCTTGTTCCACACCTCGCCGCGCCACCCCCCCACCCGCTCCAGCGCGTGGTACATGTCGGCGTAGAAGGCCTGATCGTGCAGGCCGGACTTGAGCAGGCTGGGGCGCTGGCCGCACACCTCCTCCTCGCTGTAGCCGGTGATCTGCTCGAACGCCGGGTTGACCGAGATGATGCGGCTGTCGGCGTCGCACACCAGGATCGCCTCGGAGAGGTTGTCGTAGACCCGGTGGGAGAGCTTGAGCTGCTCGGCGTGACGCTTGAGGGGGTCTATGTTCTCCAGCACCACCATCAGGTAGTCGGGCTGCAATTGATCGTCCCGCACCAGGGTGACGGTAACCCGCCCCCACAGCAGCTGGCCGTCACGGTGCAGGTAACGCTTCTCCTGGGTGAAGGCGCTACGCTCGCCGCGCCTGAGCTCTTCATAGCAGGCGACGCTGCGCAGCCAGTCTTCCGGATGATTGAGTTCGGCGGCGTTGCGATGAACCAGCTCCTCCTGGCTGTAGCCCAGCATCTTTTCGATGGCCGGATTGGTCCAGAGGATCTTGCCGTCCAGATCGAGCTTGCCGTCCAGATCGAGCTTGCCGATCCCAACCGGGGCGTGGGACATCATGGTGTGCAGAAAATCGTGGTACTCGGGCTGGGGCGGCGCTGGCTGCTGCAGCATCAGCGCCAGTTCGCGCCCGGCCAGCGGAGCCAGCAGGCGCAGCAGGCCCATCACCTTGTCCATGTTGGTGAGCGGCCGCTTGAACAGCAGGCTGCAGATGCCCACCGTCTCCCCCTGCGCACTCTTGAGGGCGATGCCGGCATAGGCCTGGATCTGCCAGGCCTGCAACACGGCGGCGTGGGGGAACAGTTGCTGTACCCGATCGCTGAACCAGGCCTCGCCCTCCTGCAGGGTGATCTCCCCCAGGGTGGCGCTGACCGGAAAACTGAAGCGGGTCGTATCGAGAGAGGCAGGATAGGTTGCATGCACCTTGCAGGAGAGCCCCGCTTGATCCCTACCCGAAATCAGGACGAAGTCGGCCCCGACCGCTGCTGCGATTTCACTCACAAAGGTATCGAAATATCCCTGACCACTCGAATGAGACAGACTTGAGATGATTTGATAGACAGACTCGAGTGCTCGCCTCATGGCAAGGTTCTTTCTCTCCTTGGAAGGTAGACCCCGACTCTACTGAAGAGGCGGGAACAGTGCAAACATGCTATCCGCAAGATATTAAAATGCCTTGAGAAAAGGGACCAAAAGGTCCCTTTTTATCTCAAAAATCACGCGGTGATCGCACTCTGTGGCAGAGGTGTACCTGCTTGAAGCTCACGCCTGGCGGGGCCTGCAGCCTCATGCGGCAATCCCGCTGTGGCGCAGCAAGGCATCCACCTGAGGCTCACGGCCACGGAAGGCGCGGAACAGCTCCATCGGCTCCTTGGAACCACCCTTCTCCAGGATGTTCTTCAGGAAGGAGTGGCCGGTCACCGGGTTGAAGATCCCCTCCTCCTCGAAGCGGGAGAAGGCGTCGGCGGAGAGCACTTCCGCCCACTTGTAGCTGTAGTAGCCCGCCGCATAACCGCCGGCGAAGATGTGGGAGAAGCTGTGCTGGAAGCGGTTGAAGGCCGGTGGCGTCATCACCGCCACTTCACGGCGCACCTCGTCCAGCAGCGCCGGGATCTGATCCGCATTGGCCGGGTCAAACTCCTGGTGCAGACGGAAGTCGAACAGGGCGAACTCCAGCTGGCGCAGCATCTGCATGGCCGCCTGGAAATTGCGGGCGGTCAGCATCTTCTCCAGCAGATCGGCAGGCAGCGGCTCGCCGGTCTCGTGATGGCCGGAGATAAAGGCCAGTGCCTCGGACTCCCAGCACCAATTCTCGAGGAACTGGCTCGGCAGCTCCACCGCGTCCCAAGCCACGCCGTTGATACCGGCCACACCGGCCACGTCGATCCGGGTCAGCATGTGGTGAATGCCGTGACCGAACTCGTGGAACAGGGTGACCACTTCGTTGTGGGTGAACAGGGCCGGTTTGCCATCCACCGGGCCGTTGAAGTTGCAGGTCAGGTAGGCCACCGGCTTTTGCAGCGAACCGTCCTGACGGTAGCGACGACCCAGGCAGACATCCATCCAGGCGCCACCCTGCTTGTGCTCGCGGGCATAGAGGTCGAGGTAGAAGCTGCCGCGCAGCTCGTCCTCGGCGTCGAAGATGTCGTAGAAGCGCACGTCCGGGTGCCAGGTGTCGATGCCGAGGCGCTCGCGCACCTTCATGCCGAACACCCGCTTGACCACCTCGAACAACCCTTTCACCACCTTGCTGGCGGGGAAGTAGGAGCGCAGTTGCTCGTCGGAGATGGAGAACTTGTACTGCTTGAGCTTCTCGGCGTAATAGGGGATATCCCAGGCCGCCAGCTCGCTCTGGCCGTGCTGTTCGCTGGCGAAGGCGCGGATCTCTTCCAGCTCGGCCTTGCCCTGCGACAGGGAGCGGCGCGCCAGATCGGTGAGGAAGTTCACCACCTGCTCCGGCTTGTCCGCCATCTTGGTGGCCAGGGAGAGCTCGGCGTAGTTGGCAAAGCCCAGCAGCTGGGCCAGCTCGCGGCGCAGGGTGAGCAGCTCGGTCATGATGGCGGAGTTGTCCCACTTGCCGGCATTGGGGCCCTGGTCGGAGGCGCGGGTGGTGAAGGCCTCGTACAGCTCGGCGCGCAGGGCGCGGTTGTCGGCATACATCATCACCGGCAGGTAGGAGGGGATGTCCAGAGTGAACAGCCAGCCTTCCTTGCCCTTCAGCTCGGCCAGCTGGCGAGCGGCGGCCTGTGCACTCGCAGGCAGCCCGGCCAGCTCGGCCTCGTCGGTCACCAGCTTGCTCCAACCCTGGGTCGCGTCCAGCACGTTGTTGCTGAAACGGGAGGCCAGCTCGGAGAGGCGGGCCTGGATCTCGCCGTAGCGCTGCTGTGCCTCGGCGGGCAGGCCGATGCCGGACAGGCGAAAATCGCGCAGGGTATTCTGGATCTCCTTGCGCTGGGCGGCGCTCAGCAGGGGGAAATCGTCGCTCTCGGAGAGAGCCAGGTAGGCTTGATAGAGCCCTTCGTGTTGACCCACATAGGTCTGGAATTCGGACAGCAGCGGCAGGCAGGCGTCGTGGGCCTCGCGCAGCGCCTCGCTGTTCTGCACTGAGTTGAGGTGGCTGACCGGCGACCAGATCCGGGACAGACGGTCATTTACCTCTTCCAGCGGGGCGATCAGGCTGTCCCAGGTGTGGGGCTCGCGCTGGGCCAGCACATCGCTGATCTTCTGTTTGCAATCGGCAATGGCCTGCGTCACGGCAGGCTGTACCTGGTCGGGCTGGATCTGGCTGAACGGGGGCAGCGAGTCCATTGTCAGCAAAGGGTTAGTCATCCGGCAATACCTCTAAATTCTCTACAGCCCCTGCCGTCCAGAAGCTTGCTTGGACTACCTAAGATGTAGGCAGAAACCCCATTAATCAAGCCTTTGCCATCGAGAGCGAGGGCCGCTGCCCACATTTGGTCAAAAGGTGCACACAAAACGACCAGATAGCCCCCCAGAAACGACAATGCCGGCCCCGGGGCCGGCATTGTCTGCATTGCATAGAAGGCGTCCTGCCATCAGGCCCGGGCATCTTCCTTCAGCCACTGCGCCACGCGCTTGGCGAAGTAGGTAAGGATGCCGTCGGCCCCGGCCCGCTTGAAGCAGAGCAGAGACTCCATGATGCACTCCTTCTCCTTCAGCCAGCCGTTCTGGATCGCCGCCATGTGCATGGCGTACTCGCCGCTCACCTGGTAGGCAAAGGTCGGCACGCCGAACTGATCCTTCACCTGGCGGATAACGTCCAGATAGGGCATGCCCGGCTTGACCATCACGCTGTCGGCCCCTTCTTGGATATCCAGCGCCACCTCGTGCAGGGCTTCGTTGCTGTTGGCCGGATCCATCTGATAGGTGGCCTTGTTGCTCTTGCCGAGATTGCCGGCAGAGCCAACCGCGTCGCGGAACGGGCCGTAGTAGCAGGAGGCGTACTTGGCGGAGTAGGCCATGATCTGGGTGTTGATGAAGCCGTTCTCTTCCAGCGCCGCGCGGATGGCACCGATACGGCCATCCATCATGTCGGACGGCGCGACTATATCGACCCCGGCGGCAGCGTGGGAGAGCGCCTGTTTCACCAGGATCTCGGTGGTGATGTCGTTCAGCACATAGCCTTCATCATCGATGATGCCGTCCTGACCGTGGGTGGTAAACGGGTCGAGCGCCACGTCGGTGATGACCCCCAGCTCCGGGAAGCTAGCCTTCAAGGCACGCACTGTGCGCTGGGCCAGCCCGTCCGGGTTGTAGGCCTCTTCCGCCAGCAGGCTCTTCTGCTCCAGCGGGGTGACCGGGAACAGGGCGATGGCCGGCACGCCAAGTGCCACCAGTTCGGCGGCCTCCTCCAGCAACAGATCGATGGAGAGACGCTCCACCCCAGGCATGGAGGGAACGGCTTCACGGCGGTTCTCCCCCTCCAGCACGAACACGGGGTAGATGAGATCATTGGCGGTCAGTACGTTCTCGCGTACCAGACGACGGCTGAAATCATGTTTGCGCACCCGGCGCAGGCGGCGGCCCGGAAAGGCGCCTGGAAGAGTTGTAGCCATGAGTCACTCCAAAAGAGGAAGTTGGAAAAACGCGGCGGAGGTGGCCCGGGTATGGGCCAGCAAGGCCTCGGGCGCTTCACCACGGCAGGCCGCCACCACCTGGGCGATGTGCGGCAAAAAAGCGGGTTCGTTGCGTTTGGGTCTGGGTTTCAGGTCCCGCGGCACCAGGTAGGGGGCGTCCGTCTCTATCATCAGTCGGCCGGCCGGAATGCGGGCCACCTGCTCGCGCAGCAACTGGCCACGACGCTCGTCACAGAGCCAGCCGGTCACCCCGATATGCAGCCCCAGCGCCAGACACTGGTCCAGCTCCTCGTCGGAGCCGGTGAAGCAGTGCAGCACGGCCCCCGGCAGTTTGGGCAGCCAGGGGCGCAGGATCTCGATGAAACGGGTGTGGGCATCGCGGCAATGGAGAAACACCGGCATCCCGAGCTCGGCGGCCAGCGCCAGTTGGGCGTCGAACACCGCGTCCTGCACCGGACGGGGCGAGAAGTCGCGGTTGTAGTCGAGACCGCACTCGCCGATAGCCACCACCTGCGGCAGCGCCGCCAGCTCGCGCAGGGTGGGCAGAGTCGCCTCATCGACACTCTTGGCATCGTGGGGATGCACCCCAGCGGTGGAGAAGCAGTAACCCGGCCAGCGGGCGGCCAGGGTGGCGCTTTCGCGACTGCCGACCAGATCGGTGCCGGTCAGGATCAGCGCCTCCACCCCGGCGGCGCGGGCGCGAGCCACCAGATCGGCCTGTTCATCGGCGAACTGGCTGCTGGTCAGGTTTACACCTATGTCGATCATGGGGTCAGCGGGTCCGAACAAAAGGAAGACATATCAGGTATTTGAAAACCATCTACTCGATGGGGCCTTACCATACGCCTCGAACGGGAGCATGAAAAGAGGAAGGGAGCCTCAGCTCCCCTCTTCCGTTGATTCCTGTTGCTCCTCGTCCTCTTTCTTCACGTAGAAGCGGGCGAAGAACAGACCTATCTCCCACAAAGCCCACATGGGGATCGCGAGCAGGGTCTGGGAAAAGACATCGGGCGGCGTCAACAGCATGCCGACCACGAACACCCCGACGACGACGTAGGGACGTTTCTCCTTCAGGCTCTTGGGGGTGGTCACCCCGGTCCAGCACAGCAGTATGGTGGCTACCGGAATTTCGAACGCCACCCCGAACGCGAAGAACAGGGTCAGCACGAAGTCCAGATAGCTGGCGATGTCGGTCGCCACCGTTACCCCGGCGGGCGCGGTGCTGGTGAAGAAACCGAACACCAGCGGGAACACCACGTAGTAGGCAAACGCCATGCCGGCGTAGAACAGCACGGCACTGGAGGCGACCAACGGCATGATGAGACGCCGTTCATGCTGGTACAGACCGGGGGCGATGAAGGCCCAGGCCTGGTAGAGCAGATAGGGGATCGCCACGAAGAAGGAGACCACCAGGGTCAGCTTGATGGGCGTCAGGAAGGGCGTCGCCACATCCGTCGCTATCATGCTGGTCCCTTCCGGCAGCTGGCTGAGCAGCGGCTGGGCCACGAAGTCGTAGATGTTGTTGGAGAAGTAGATCAGCGCGATGAACACCAGCAGGATGGCGGTGATGGAACGCAGCAGGCGCGTTCTCAGCTCCACCAGGTGGCTGATCAGAGGTTGCTCGGCCTGACTCATGGCTTCACCTCCCCTTGTTCGGTACGTGGCTGGGCACCGGGGCGCTCATCCACGATCGCAGTCTGTTCCGGCGCGACCGCCGCGGCGGCTGGCGGCACAGATTCCTCCTTCACCTCGGCCGACGCCGGTGCGGGATGGATGGTGTTTTGCTGTTCATATGGACGGGTCACCGATTGTGCGGCCGCTTTCAGCTGCTCGATAGACTCCTGCAGCTCGGGGCTCAGGTTGTTCATCTGCAGCTGTTCGGCCTTCTTCAGATCGTTGTGCAGATCCTGCAACTTGAGCTCCTGCTCCAGCTCGGCCTTGACCGAGTTGGCAGTGCTGCGGATCAGTCTGATCCAGTGGCTGGCGGTACGGATCGCCACGGGCAGCCGCTCGGGGCCGAGCACCACCAGGGCGACGACACCAATGACAACCAGCTCCCAGAAACCGATATCGAACATGGCTTAGGCCTGATCTTTATCTTTCTGCTTGGCGGCATCGCTAGGCTGGCCGGCCGCTTCGTTCAGCTGCTTCGGCGGAAACTCGGCATCCTTCTGCTCGGACTTGGCATCGCTCGGCTCGTCAGAGAGCGCCTTCTTGAAACCCTTGACCGCGGCGCCCAGATCACCACCGATGCCACGCAGCTTCTTGGTACCAAACAGCAGCACGACGATGACTGCGATGATCAACAATTGCCAAATACTGATACCACCCATGATTTTTATCTCCAGGACAGGCGCCCGCTGGCGCGGTTTATTTAATGAGAACGGGTCCGCAACCACCCCAGCAGCCAGCATAACCCGGCGCCGGCGAGGCTGATTTGTCCCCACTCAATGTGTTGTTTTTGGGTCAGCAAGAATACACCGGCCAATAGCAGGCTGGCTCCAACCCCTAAGAGGTAGCGAGCCTGTCCCTGCCGACGGCTGTGACGGCGGAACTCGGCGAACATCTGGTCGAAATGGTGCTGTTGATGGCGGGTCTGGCGCAGGGTCTCGTAGACCAGCTCCGGCAGTTCCGGCAGCTTCTCCGCCCAGAATGGCGCCTTCTCCTTGATAGCGGTCCACACCGCCTTGGGCCCCACCTGCTGGTACATCCAGTTTTCCAGATAGGGTTTGGCGGTCTGCCACAGATCCAGCTGGGGATAGAGCTGACGACCCAGCCCCTCCACATAGAGCAGGGTTTTCTGCAGCAGCACCAGCTGCGGCTGCACCTGCATGTTGAAGCGACGGGCGGTGTTGAACAGGTTGAGCAGCACGTGGCCGAACGAGATCTCGGACAGCGGCTTCTCGAAGATGGGTTCAAGCACGGTGCGGATGGCGAACTCGAACTCGTCCACCTTGGTATCGGGCGGCACCCAGCCGGACTCCACGTGCAGCTCGGCCACCCGGCGGTAGTCGCGGTTGAAGAAGGCGAGGAAGTTCTCCGCCAGGTAGCGCTTGTCTTCCCGGTTGAGGGTGCCGACGATGCCGCAGTCGATGCCAATCCAGAGCGGATTCTCGGGGTGCTCATAGGAGACGAAGATGTTGCCCGGGTGCATGTCGGCGTGGAAGAAGCTGTCGCGGAACACCTGGGTGAAGAACACCTCCACCCCGCGCTCGGCCAGCAGCTTCATGTTGGTGCCGTTGGCTTCCAGCGCCGCGATGTCGGAGACCGGAATGCCGTAGATCCGCTCCATCACCAGCACCTGTTCGCGGCAGTGCTCGGTGAACACCTCGGGCACGTAGAGCGCCTCTGAGCCGGTGAAGTTGCGGCGCAGCTGGATGGCGTTGGCCGCTTCCCGCATCAGGTTGAGCTCGTCGAGGATGGTTTTGCGATACTCCTCCACCACCTCGATGGGGCGCAGTCGTCCGCTCTGGGGCACGAAACGGGCCACCAGACGGGCCAGCGCCTGCATCAGCCGCAGGTCGGCCTCGATGACCGGTTCGATATCGGGACGGATCACCTTGATGACGATCTCGCGGCCGTTCTCCTTCAGCCTGGCGGTATGCACCTGGGCGATGGAGGCGGACGCCAGCGGCGTCTCGTCGAAGTCGTCGAACAGGGTCTCGATGGTGCAGCCCAGGCTCGCCTCGATCTGGCGACGGGCGGCCTGACCGCAGAAGGGGGGCACCCTGTCCTGCAGCAAAGCCAGCTCCTCGGCGATGTCAGGCGGCAGCAGATCGCGCCGGGTCGAGAGCATCTGGCCGAACTTGATGAAGATGGGGCCGAGTGCCTCGAAGGCGAGCCGGATGCGGGCACCACGGCTCAGCTCCTGGCGCTTGTTCTTGAGCCAGAACAGGCTGCGGCGGGCCAGCCAGCCAGGCCAGGGCTGGTAACGGGCGGGCACCAGCTCGTCGATGCCCTGCTCCAGCAGGATGCTGATAATGCGATAGAGGCGCTTGAACTCCTTCGGTGTCATTAGGCTACCCGCTGTTCGAAGCGGGCCAGCCGCAGCTCGACCGCTTTCATCTGTTGCGCCAGCAGCTCGACATCGTCATTGAAGCTGGCCACTTCCAGCGGACCCGGCGCAAGCCGTATCTCTTCGGTCAGATACTCGGCCAGCTGACGCTGGCTGCGGCACAGTTCACTGCCCAGCAAGCGACGCGCCTGACTGGCACCGCGCAGCAGGGTATGGGCCAGCACGTCGCCGGTGTAGCGGGACAGCTCCTCTTCCCAGTCGATGTCGAGCTCACCCAGCAGTACGCTGAACGCCTGCACCAGCTGGGGGTCGCCGCTCAGATCCAGTTTCTCTTCACGGATGTAACGCGTCAGAGAGGAGGGATCCTTGAGCAGGCCGAGGGCGGTCAGGGAGAGACTCAGCACCGCATCGGCCTCCCCTTCAAACTTGGCCAGCACATCCAGCCGGCGCCCGGAGAAGACAAACCAGAGCGGCTTGAGCTCGCGCAGCTCCAGCTTGAGTACCTTGCCCGCCAGCTTGCGCAGCCGCTCGGGGCTCTGCTTGTCCAGTTCCAGCAGCCGGTTGAGGCTGGTTTCGATCACCGCGGTGACCATGGCATCCATCGGCATAGGCGACCTTAAAACTTGTAACCGCGGTGCAGGGCGACCACGCCCTGAGTCAGGTTGTAGAACTCCACCTGCTCGAAACCGACATTTTCCATCATGCCGGCCAGGGTCTGCTGATCCGGGTGCATACGGATGGATTCCGCCAGGTATTTGTAGCTTTCGCTGTCGTTCGCGACGATTTCGCCCATTTTCGGCAGCAATTTGAAGGAGTAGAGGTCATAGAGCTTGGCGATCACTTCGCTCACCGGCTTGGAGAACTCCAGCACCAGCAGGCGGCCGCCCGGCTTCAGCACCCGGAACATGGAGGCGAGCGCCTTGTCCTTGTCGGTAACGTTGCGCAGGCCGAAGCCAATGGTGATGACGTCGAAATGGTTGTCCGGGAAGGGGAGCGCCTCGGCGTTGGCCTGGACGTAGGAGACGTTGTTGGCCACCCCCAGATTGCGCAGCTTGTCGCGACCCACCTTGAGCATGGAGTCGTTGATGTCGGCCAGCACCACCTGACCGGTTTCACCGACGATGCGGGAGAACTTGGCGGTCAGATCGCCGGTACCACCGGCCAGATCCAGCACCTTCTGGCCTTTGCGCACACCGGAGCAGTCGATGGTGAAGCGCTTCCACAGGCGGTGGATGCCGAACGACATCAGATCGTTCATCAGATCATACTTGGCTGCCACCGAATGGAAGACGCCGGCGACCAGGGTTTCCTTCTCGGTCGCGGCCACGGTTTTAAAGCCAAAATGCGTTGTCGTAGTCTGTTCTGACATCCCTTAAACACCCATAGAGCAAAGAATGGCCGCCAGTTTACCAGAGCCAATGGCGTGCGGACACCTTAAACCCGGCTGGCGACCAACTGCATCCCCAGCACAACCATGGCCAGACAGAGAAACAGGTTGAGGCCGATGTTGAGCAGCGCCTTGAGATAAGCGCCGTGCTGGGCCAGCGCTACCGTGTCCAGCGCGAAAGAGGAGAAGGTGGTGAGGGCACCGAGGATCCCCACCATCAACAGCGGCTTCATCGGGTGTTCGGCTATGTGGCCGTGCAGGATGAGGGCGTAGGCTACCCCCATGATGAAGGAGCCGATCAGATTGACCATCAGGGTGCCGTAGGGGAAGTGGCGCCCCAGCAGCAGCGCCATCAGCTCGGCGATGCCAAAACGCAGGCAGGCACCGATGGCCCCACCGGCAGCAACAAATAACCAAGTTTGCATGGAAGCAGACTCCACAGTATCAGGCCGACATTATGCAAAATGTCGACCCGGGGGGACAGCAGGGCAATTAATCGACGCCCTCGGCTCAACGGCGAAAATCGACCGGTTCGCTCTGCGCCAGGTGCAGCGTAGTTTGGGCCGGCCTGGTGTCGGCAATCAATTTGCCATGGCGAATGGAGTAGCGCACCGGCACCTGGCGGCGCACCGCATCAAAGCCGTTTTCGGCTGGCATGATCAGCAGGTTGGCCGGCTTGCCCAGCTCGATGCCATAACGATCCTGCACGTTCAGAGTGCGGGCACCGTGACTGCCGATCAGCTTGAGGCTGTCGTTGATCTCTTCATACCCCATGATCTGGCAGACATGCAGCCCCATGTGCAGCACCTGCAGCATGTTGGCCGTCCCCATGGGATACCAGGGATCGAACACGTCGTCGTGACCGAAGCAGACGTTGATGTTCGCCGCCAGCATCTCCTTCACCCGGGTGATGCCGCGGCGTTTTGGATAGCTGTCGAAGCGTCCCTGCAGGTGGATATTCACCAGTGGATTGGCGACGAAGTTGAGGTCGGCCAGCTTCAACAGCCGGAACAGACGCGACGCATAGGCCCCGTTGTAGGAGTGCATGGCGGTGGTGTGGCTGGCGGTCACCCGCTGACCCATGCCGCGCTCGTAGGCCAGGGTCGCCAGCGTCTCGATGAAGCGGGACTGCTCATCGTCGATCTCGTCACAGTGCACATCGACCAGAACATGATACTTCTCGGCAAGATCGAACACATAGTGCAGACTTTCGACCCCATATTCCCGAGTGAACTCGAAATGGGGGATGGCACCGATCACGTCGGCCCCCAGCTTGAGGGCCTCTTCCAGCAACGCCTTGCCGTTCGGGTAGGAGAGGATCCCCTCCTGCGGGAAGGCGACGATCTGCAGCTCCACCCACTCCTGCATCTCTTCCCTCACCTCCAGCATCGCCTTGAGAGCGACCAGATTGGGATCGGAGACATCGACGTGGGTGCGAACGAACTGGATACCGTTGGCGATCTGCCACTTCAGCGTCTGGATGGCGCGCCGTTTCACATCCTCGTGGGTCAACAGTGCTTTGCGCTCGGCCCAGCGCTCTATCCCCTCGAACAGGGTGCCGGAGAGGTTCCAGCTCGGCTCGCCCGCCGTCCGGGTGGTATCGAGATGGATGTGCGGTTCGATAAAGGGAGCAATGGCGAGCCCCTCCTCCCCATCCAACTCATGGGTGGAGAGCAGATGAGTACTCATGGGCTCGATGGCACGGATCAGGCCATCCTGGCAGAGGATCTGCCAGGTTCCTTCCCTGCCGGCCAGGCGCAGGTTCTTTATCAGCATGTTTTTCTTCCTTTTTTCAGCCGCCAATTGCTTTTTCAAGCCACAACTTAGCTTGGATCAATTTGATAGAAAAGCGTTCATATTGAATACATATGAGACTGTTACTATTGATAGACAGCAACAATAAAAGGGAGTTGATTGGGATGAAAGCAGGATTGACCGAGATCGGCAGTGCAGGCTTGTTTCACGAGTATCTGCAGACACTGGGCATCAGCAAGCCGCCGTTGACCTCGATAGAGAAGCAGTGGGAATACAAACGCGATGAACGACTGGTGGCTGCCATCCAGATAGAAGCGTCGGGACAGCCCCGTTTCTATCTCGATGCCAGACAGATATCGATGAATTGAAAAAGCAGAAACAAAAAAGCCTCCCGATTGGGAGGCTTTAATATTTAATGGTGCTGATACCCAGAATCGAACTGGGGACCTCATCCTTACCAAGGATGCGCTCTACCGACTGAGCCATATCAGCACACTAACCGGTAAAGACCACGCTCACCGCGTAATCTAAAATTGGGTGCCTGGCAGTGTCCTACTCTCGCATGGCGAATGCCACACTACCATCGGCGCTACAGCGTTTCACTTCTGAGTTCGGCATGGGGTCAGGTGGTTCCACTGCGCTATTGCCGCCAGGCAAAAATCTTCAATCTGAAAAAGCTGATTTTGTTCTTCGTTCTCGGTATCTGCTACAAGCCTTCGAACACTTCTTGGGTGTTGTATGGTTAAGCCTCACGGGTAATTAGTATGGGTTAGCTCAACACGTCGCCGCGCTTACACACCCCACCTATCAACGTTGTGGTCTCCAACGGCCCTTTAG
>NZ_NEVB01000212.1:0-26006 GCF_002259925.1 Aeromonas sp. A35_P
TAGTGCCGCAGATCCGCGCCAGCTTCCGGCCCGATGCCCTGCCTTGAGCCCCGTAGCGACGGGATAGATGACAAAGAGGTCGCCCAGGCGACCTCTTTGTCTATTTGCCGATACGACTATGGCAGGCGGTGCGAACTCACTCGCCGAGCCAGGACTCGCACAGGGTGAGGCGCTGGGCATCGAGATCCAGTTCGGCCTCGATGCCAAGGGGCAGGGTCAGCATGGGGTGGGTGTGGGCGCAGTCATACTCCGCCAGAATGGGGAAGGTCGGCTCCCCCACCACCTCCAGCAGGATGTCGAGCGGCCGCCGGCCGCTGCCCTGGCTGTCGAACAGCTCGTGTTTGCCGAGCACCAGGGCACCGATGCGATCAAACACCCCGCACAGCTTGAGGTGGGCAAACGAGCGCTCCACCGTCTCTGCCAGATGAAGGCTGTCTTCCAGCAGCAGAATGTCCCCTCGCTCGATGGCCGGCATATAGGGGGAGCCCCAGATCCCCGCCAGGGTGTTGAGGTTGCCGCCAATGAGCCGGCCCCGCACCCGGCCAGTGCCCACCGAGAGCAGCCGGTTTGGTTGGCACAGCTTGGCCCGGCTCTGCTGCTCCCAGTCAAGCCGCTCCTCGGTCCATTGCGCCGGGGTCGGCACTGTGTGAGGCACGGCGGCGCCACCGGCTTGGCAGATCTGGCGAAAACCCGCCAGGGTCTCGTCCACCAGCGGCGAGAGCTCGCCAAAAGAGGCCACCAGCGCCGGCCCGTAGAAGGTGACGAGGCCGGTTCGGGCATGAATGCCGAGCAGCAGGGCCGTCACGTCGGAGTAGCCGATGACTATCTTGGGATCGCGCTTGAGTGCATCGAAATCGAGGTAGGGCAGCAGGGAGTTGGAGTTGTTGCCGCCAATCACCGACATGATGCAGCGCACCTCTGGATCGCGAATGAGGGCATTGAGTTCGGCAGCCCGGGCGGCGATGGAGCCGGAGCGCCAGTGATCGCGCTGGCCGGTGAGGCTGCCCGCCTTGAGTCTGAAGCCCTGCCCTTCCAGAAACGCCCCGGCACGGGCAAAGCGGTTTGGCGCCCAGGCGGTGGCCGCACTGGAGGGGGAGAAAAAGCCGATGGTATCGCCGGGCTTGAGCCCCGGCGGCTTGAGTATCGTCATCGCAAAGGGTCCTGTTCCAGATCTGGCCATCCAGGGCATGGCATCCACAAGAAAGGACTCATAATAGCCATTAGATGGCCATCAAGGCACCAAGAAAAGATGGCAGATCAGGTAGTAACCGACGCCACCCGGCTGGTGAGCACGAAGTCGAGACTCGCATGGGAGATAGCGCGGCTCACTTGCCCGCCGGCTGAACCCAGAAGCGACGCCCCCATGCCTGGCTTATCTCGTCAAAGGAGCCATCGCGGTGCATCTGCTCCAGCGCCGCCTGCAGGCCTTCGATAATGGCGGCATCCGTGTTGCGGCTGAAGGCAAAATAGAACGACTTGGTCTCCTGAAACTCAAACATGGGGACAAACTCCGAGTAGTGATGGCCCAAGGTCTCTATGTGGTAGGCAGCCCCCATCTGCATGGCTGGCGCAACGTCGGCCCTGCCGTGCAGCAGCATGCGAAACTTGTCGTCCTCGTCGTGTACCAGTACCAGATTGAGCCCTTTCTCCGCCAGCTCGATGGCCAGCGCCGAGTCGCGTACCACCGCGATCCGCCAGGGGGCAAGGTCAGCCAGCTGATGGCCCACTACATCGTCGCGGGCTGCCAGGCGATACACCCAGGTGACGCGAGGCCCGATAGGGCCGACCCAATGAAAGAGCGCCTCTCGCTCCGGCAACCTTATCATGCTGAAGATGACGGTATTGGGGTCATACTGCGCCATCTGATAGGCCCGCGCCCAGGGCAGGAGCTGTATACCCTTGCGGTCTAACCCGATGCCGCTGACCTCCAGCATTCGCTTGAGCAGATCCACCGACAGCCCCGTCACCTGGCCGTCCTTGTCCCGGTAGTTGTATGGGGGGAGCTCCTCCGTCACCGCCTGAATGGTGGCCCCCATGGCACTCCCCAGCCAGCACCACAACAATAACCAGCGCAGAACATGGAGCATGATTGCATCCTCGACCCGATCCCTCTTGGCATGAGTATGGCGGATACGAACCACACAATACAGGCAGGCGGACAGGTGCATGTCAGGGCACTGGCATTCCCCATCCGCTGGGAAGAGCGCAATAAAAAACCGGCAGCAGGTTGCCGGTTTTTCATGGCATCAAGGCGTCAGACCAACACGGCGGTCCCGCTGATGCTGACCATCAGCATGCTGCCGCTTTGCCCCACCACCTCGTAGTCGATGTCGATGCCGACCACCGCATTGGCACCCAGCGCCGCGGCGCGCTCCCTGAGCTCGTCGAAGGCGATTTCCCGGGCCCGGGCCAGCTCTTTCTCATAGGCGCCGGCGCGGCCGCCGATGATGTCGCGGATCCCGGCAAACAGATCCTTGAACACGTTGGCGCCGAGAATGGCTTCACCCACCACGATGCCGCGGTACTCGCGAATGGTCTTGCCTTCCAGGGTGGGGGTAGTTGAGAGGATCATCTGGGTTTCCTTGTGGATTGAACTGGGGGACAGCCTAAAACAGCGAGGGTGGCCAGGCAAGCAGGGAGACCCGGCTTGCTCCTGACGGTGCATGGCGGCGCGGGCCTGCCAGCACGGATCCCGTGCGCATCGACGACGTGGCACCTGTCCATATTCAGCGACGGAAAGCGACATAGAACCACCGATATGGCCTGCTCCGACAGCCCCTTTCATTAGCCGAACCGGCTCAAACATCAAGTGACAAAAGTGTCAGTTGCGGCCCATTTTGCCTTTCCCTAGGGTGAGTCTGTCCCGGCCATGAACCGGAGACAGACCCACTTCTCACGAGGAGAGCAGCATGATGCAGCAGGATACCCGACTACCTCACCCCACCCTCGCACCGGGGGTATGTTCCCCCGCCAGCCAGCTCGCCGACACCGCCATGGAGACCATGTCATGACCACGATCGCCACCCTGGATCTGGGGGATCAGGGTCTGCTGGCAGCCTACCTGTCGGCGACCTCGCCCGCCCTGCTCAACCAGACCTATGCGAACTTGTTGTTGATGCAGCAGTCATTGGCCAACAGCGAGATCGACTCCACCCTCGCGGTCAAAATCGAGGCCTACCAGGCCCAGATGATGAGTCAGGCACGCTACTACCAGCAGACCAACCTGTCCGGCCTCATCCACCTGCTGAGCAACGGCTCCAACTTCTACGCCCTGGTCGCCGCGTTCAATCGCCTGCTTGGCCAGGAAGAAGACGCCGCCGTGCTCGCGGGTCGCGCCCGGCTGGCCGAGCAGCTGACGTCTCTCGCCGATCAGGCCCTGAGCTACCGACTCAATGCCCAGGCGCTCACTACGCGCGTGCAGGTGGCCTGGGGCTCCCTGCGCCCCCTGATGGAGCAGTTTAATGGCGTCATCACCCAGCTCGAGCAGGATCTGATGGCCGACGCCAAGCGCCAGACCGAGCTCATTGATGCCCTCAACCAGGCGATTGCCGCCAATATCCAGGCCATCGTCGATGAGGGTGGCAAGGCCGGTGAAGGGGTCAACCAGCTGGGGCGGGCCATCGTCACCTCGCTGACGCTGGAACAAAAACCGGCCGACAAGGAGGCCAAACCCGCCACGTCGCAGGAGATAGCCAAACAGACAGACCAGCAGACCCAGTACATGGTCTCCGGTCTCAAGGCGATCTCATCGGGCATTGCCGGCTCCAGCCTGGCAGCCCGCGAGCTCAAGACCAACACCGACAAACTGGCCGAGGCCTACCAGGCGCTGGCCGCCACCAACACCCTGCTGACCGTGGCCAAGTCGGTGCAGGCGCAAAACCAGCTGTTTGTCGACACCTACAGCCGGGTTGCCGATGCCGTCACCCAGCTGCCGGCTGGCTGGCAGAAGGTGGCCGATGCCTACCAAGGGGCGGTGCCCGTGGTCTCCGACCTCAACAGCCCCGACGACGTGCGCCAGCTGCGGCGCACCCTGGCACTCAACACCCAGTCCTGGCTGCTGCTCGCAGGCCAGGTTGACGACATCAAGGCAGCCTACGCCGGCAACGGCATCCTGCCCGACGCTTAATCCCACCACGCAAGGACACGCCAAATGACCAACGCAACAACCATCACCATGGACCAGGGTATGGCCAACCAGGCTTCCCAGGCACTGCAGATCCAGACCTACTGCAACAGCGTCAAGCAGCAGGTGCCGGTGGACTTCAGCCAGTTCCCGAACCTCAAGGACAACCAGACCCAGATCAACCAGGGGCTCGATCTGGCGAAGGGGCACGCCGACCTCTATCTCAATACCGTCCAGCCGCAGATCATCACCAACATCAGCAACATCTCCAACTACTTTGCCCTGCAAAACGCCATTCCGGCCGTGCTGCCGCCCGGCTCCACCAAGGCGCAATGGCTCCGGCAACTGAGCGTCATCAAGGAGCAGGCCACCGAGTATCAACGGCTCTCCGCCGACACCCGGCTGGTGATCGTCAATCTCAACAACAACCTCATCACCGACTCCAGCAACTTCCAGGGAATCGTGGTGAACCTCAACAGCAAGGTGCAGGGGGACAACGGGGTGCTCGCCCAGCTCAACGGTGACATCGACAAGGTGAACGCGGCCATCGACGGCGCCATCGCCGGCATCGTCGCCGGTGGGCTGCTGGTGATTGGCGGCGCCTTCGTCACCGCCATCGGCGCCGTGGCTGACTTCGTCACCGCCGGCACCTCGACCCCGGTGGTCATTGGCGGGGTCGCCATGATGGTGGCCGGGGCTGGCGGCATCACGGCTGGCGCCATCGTGCTGCACAACTCCCTCGGTACCCGCCAGGATCTGTACCAGAAACGCAGCAACCTCAACAGCGAGGTACTGATCGCCACCCAGATCGGCAACGGCTACAAGGGGCTGCAGGTGCAGGCGCAAAACGCCGTCACCGCGGCCACCCAGATGAGCAACGCCTGGGACTCCCTCACCTCCGATCTGGGCAGCCTGATCACCGACCTGGACAAGGGGATCACCAGCGGCGACGACATCCGCCAGCTCTGGCTGACTGCCGCCGACACCACGGTCAAGACGGTGCTCACCGACGTGACCACCATCAAGGCCCAGATGGCCGGCGTGAGCCCGCTGCAAGTGCCGCAGACCGACACCATCGCCAACTTCGTGGCGCGCCTGGCCGCCTAACCCCCGGGAGGGCGGCCTGGCCGCCCTCTTTCATAAGGAGACCCCATGAGCAACGGCATTCTTTCCCAATCCATTGCCAACATGCAGCAGGCCGAAGCGACCATTCAGTCCTTCAGCGGGCTGCCGCAAAACGCCGTCAACATCCAGCAGAACGTCGGTGAGGTGGTCGCGGCCCTGCTGCCCCAGGTGCAAACCATGCAGCAGCAGGTGCTGACGTTTGCTGGCCGCCTGGAGACGCAACTGACCCAGCAGCTGGCCAATAGCGGCCCCTTCAACCCCGACGCCCTCAAGGCATTTGTCGATCAGGTCCAGCAGGAGATAACCCCCATCCAGACCCTGACCGCCCAGACCCTGACTGCCAGCCAGGCGGCCAACGATCGCATCACGCAGGACAACATAGCGTTGCAGCGGATCGGCGTGGAGCTGCAGGCCACCATCGCCGGGCTGCAGTCCAACCTGGCCGGCGCCCGCCAGGAGCTGGACTCCCTCAACAAGAAGAAACTCTACCTGCTGGGGCTGGGACTGCTGGGGCTGCCAGGCCTCATCGCCCTGGCCGTCACCCTGACGCAGACCCAGAACAAGGTGAGCAGCCTGGAGGGACAGGTGAACCAGATTGAGGGGCAGATCCAGCGCCAGCAAGGCTTCCTCGGCCAGACGACGGCGTTTTCCCAGCAATTTGGCTCTCTTATCGATCGGGTGAGCAAGGTGGGCAACACCATCACCCTGCTCGGCGGCGACATTGCCAACGTCGCCCGCGATGCCGGGCAAGGGGATCCGGAGCTGGCGCGGCTCTTCTTCACCGCCGCCCTCACCGAGGTTCGCACCCTGCAGGTGGACGCCTCCTGATTCGACCGCAACAAAAAAGGAGAGGCCAAGGCCTCTCCTTTTTCATGGTGCGCGGGACCATTGTCGCCCCGCCACGTTTGCCCAAAGCGGCTTAGTGCAGCTTCAGGGTCGGGCGCAGCACCCGGTTGATGCGGCCCACCAGCATGATGAGGCCGGTCTTGATGTAGCCGTGCAGGGCAATCTGGTGCATCCGGTAGAGCGAGATGTACACCAGACGGGCGATATAGCCCTCCACCATCATGGAGCCGCGCATCAGGTTTCCCATCAGGCTGCCCACGGTGGAGAAGCGGCTCAAAGACACCAGTGAACCGTGATCGTGGTAGAGGTAGGGCTTGAGCTCGCCACCGTTCATCTTTGCCAGGATGTTCTTGAACGCCTGGGTTGCCATCTGGTGGGCGGACTGGGCGCGCGGCGGCACGAACTTGCCATCCGGCTGCGGGCAGGCGGCGCAGTCACCGATGACGAAGATGTTCTCGTCGCGGGTGGTCTGCAGGGTCTCTTTCACCACCAGCTGGTTGATGCGGTTGGTCTCAAGACCGGCGATATCCTTCATGAAGTCCGGCGCCTTGATACCAGCTGCCCACACCATCAGATCCGCTTCAATCAGCTCGCCATCCTTGGTGTGCAGACCATCGGCGGTCGCTTCGGTGATCATGGTGGCAGTGCGCACGTCCACGCCGAGCTTGACCAGCTCCTGATGGGCAGCGCCGCTGATGCGCTCAGGCAGGGCCGGCAGGATGCGGGGGCCCGCTTCCACCAGGGTCACCTTCAGGCTGTCGGTGGTCAGGTTCTTGAAGCCATAGGCGTAGAGCTGCTCGACCGCGTTGTAGAGCTCGGCAGAGAGCTCGACGCCGGTGGCGCCGCCGCCGACGATGGCAATCTTCACCTTGTCGCCCGGCTGGTACTCGGTGGCGAACTGCAGGAAGCGGTTCATCATGCTGTTGTGGAAGCGGTGCGCCTGGGTGGGGCTGTCCAGGAAGATGCAGTGATCCTTGATGCCCTTGGTGTTGAAGTCGTTGGAGACTGAACCGATGGCCATCACCAGGTAGTCGTAGGGCAGCTCGCGCTCGTTGACCACGATGTCGCCGTTCTCGTCGACGATCTTCGCCAGCACGATGCGTTTCTCGTCGCGCTTGATGTCGGTGAGGGTACCGAGCTGAAAGTCGAAGCCGTGGTTCTTGGCGTGGGACTGGTAGCTCAGGGCGTCGATACCCGCGTCCATGGAGCCGGTGGCCACTTCGTGCAACAGGGGTTTCCACAGGTGGGTGCGGTTGCGATCAACCAGGGTGATCTTGGCCTTGTTCTTCTTGCCCAGCTTGCGGCCCAGGCTGGTAGCCAGCTCCAGACCGCCGGCACCACCGCCGACGACAACAATATTGGTCATGGTTAATTACCTCGGTTCCATTAAAGCGAAGGGAGCCATCGGCTCCCTTGATAGTTGAATCCATGACGTGACGATCAATCAGGCCTCTTTGAAAGCCTTCATCTGCTGCAGGTGATGAGAGATGTTCTTGAACTTGTGCGTCTCTCGTTCATCCCACACGATGTTGTAATAATTCTTCAATTCACGCTCAGTTTCGCCATTATCGCGCACTTCATCCTGAACGGAAAGGATGCAGAGGCAATTTCCTGAATTTTTACTACGAAACTCAGACACACATTTGGTGCCTATATCTTCGTACTCTTCCGGCCGGTCGATCTTGCCCTGCATGTTGATCTCGGGGTGCAGGTTGGGGTTGAAGATCACCTGCTTGATGCCGCACAGAAAGCCGATGCGCTCGCTCCAGTAGCCACCCAGTCCCACCCCGCAGATGAGGGGCTTGGGATCGGTACTCATGTCGAGCTGCTTCTTCACTTCCTTGAGCAGGTGGCTCATGTCATGACGGGGGTGAACCGTGCTGTAGTGCACGAAACGTACATCATCATCGATAAACTGCAACTGCAGCACTTTCTCGTGATTGCCGGGGCTGGTGGCATCGAAGCCATGCAGATAGATGATCATGGATAAGACCTCAGGATCTGTGTCGGTTTTATCGAAACTACCCCAGCGGCAGGGCCCTGCGCCACCAAAACATCCAACTTTCTTGCTTTGGATCACGCCCTCTGTTGCGGATGAAACCAGAGCGGCGAGACCGGCACTGCGCCGGCTATCAATCTGAGAGCCAGACCGACCGAAATGATAACCGGGCTACCAATCTGACAGCCCTCCCCTGCCGACAGGAAAACGATTGGCAGCCATCGGCGTGTGCAAGCGTGATCCCGCCTGCAAAAATACCCACAGACAGGGCCAACAGACCCCCATTCATGCCGACCGAGCACGGTTCCTGCACTCCCCCTGTGATGCAGCGCAAAGGCGACCTTCGTCTGCGTGGCCGGATCCTGGGCGACCCGGTCCCCATCCATGAACGGGACAGCCAGCCTGCCCCATCTTGCCCGGCCCTTGCCGCCGGGTCGCAAGGAGTGATCTGTTCATGCACCAGACCCAGCCCCCCGAGGCGGCCAAGGGCCGCACCATCGACGAAGTGGAGCGCCTGCTCCCCCCCGGCCAGCTCTTTACCCTCGGCCTGCAGCATGTGCTGGTGATGTATGCCGGCGCCGTGGCGGTGCCGCTGGTCATCGGCGGCAGCCTGGGGCTGCCCAAGGATCAAATATCGTATCTCATCAGTTCGGATCTCTTCTGCTGCGGCATCGTCACCCTGCTGCAGTGCCTCGGCATCGGCCGTTTTGCCGGGATCCGCCTGCCGGTCATCATGTCGGTCACCTTCGCCGCCGTCATGCCAATGTTGGCGATTGGCGCCAACCCGGCGCTGGGGCTCACCGGCATCTTCGGCGCCACCATCGCCGCGGGGATCCTTTCCACCCTGCTGGTGCCGCTCATCGGCCGCTTGATGCCACTCTTCCCCACCGTGGTGACCGGGGTGGTCATCACCTCCATCGGCATCAGCATCATGCAGGTGGGCATCGACTGGATGGCGGGGGGCAAGGGCAACCCCGAGTACGGCAGCCTGCGCTACATCGGCACCAGCTTTCTGGTGCTGGCCTTCATCCTGCTGGTGACCCGCTTCACCAAGGGCTTTTTCAGCAACATCTCTGTGCTGCTCGGCATCCTGTTCGGCTTCGGGGTGGCCATCGCCATGGGGGAAGTGAGCCTGGACGGGCTCGGCGAGGCGGCCTGGTTCGCCCCCATAGTGCCGTTCGCCTTCGGCTGGCCCACCTTCGATCCCATCTCCATCGCCACCCTCACCGTCATCATGCTGATCACCTTCATCGAGTCGATGGGGATGTTTCTGGCGCTCGGCGACATCGTCGGCCACCCGGCCAGCCGGGGCGACATAGTACGCGGCCTGCGGGTGGACGGTATCGGCACCATCATAGGCGGCATCTTCAACAGCTTCCCCCACACCTCGTTTTCCCAGAACATCGGGCTGGTGAGCGTAACCGGGGTGTCGAGCCGCTGGGTCTGCGTCATGTCGGGGGGGATCCTGCTCGCCTTCGGGCTGGTGCCCAAGATGTCGGTGCTGGTCGCCTCCATCCCTCCCTTCGTGCTGGGTGGCGCCGGCATAGTGATGTTCGGCATGGTGCTGGCCACCGGTATCCGCATCCTGGCCAGGGCCGACTACAACAGCAATCGCCACAACCTCTACATCGTCGCCATCAGCTTAGGGATAGGCATGATCCCCTCCGTCTCCGGCACCTTCTTCCAGCACTTTCCCGCCGCCCTGCAACCGCTGTTTCACAGCGGCATCCTCTTGGCCACCCTCAGCTCGGTGCTGCTCAACCTCTTTTTCAACGGCTATCAGCCGGACCTGCGCCACCAGCCGAGGCCCCTGCTGGTAGGGCCGGTGCGCCCGCCCGCTCAGCCGCAGCCAGGCAAACCCGCCCCATAAAAAACCGCCGGGCAGCATGGCTGTCCGGCGGTTTCATTCAGCAAGCCTGCGTTAGCCGCGGGTCTGGGCGAAACGCTCTACCGCCGCTTCCACCAGCGCCAGGCTGTCCTGCCAGAAGGCGGGCTCGCGAATGTCCTGCCCCAGGTGCTTGACCACCAGATCTTCGGCGCTCATGCGGCCGGTATCGCGCAGCAGGTCGCGGTAGGCCTGGGCCACATTAGTTTCCCCCGCAGTCTGACGGCTCATCAATCGCTGATAGACGCCGAGACTGAACAGATAGCCGAACAGGTAGGGATAGTTGTAAAAACCTAAGCCCGCGATGGAGAAGTGCGCCTTGGCCGCCCAGAACAGGGGGTGATAACGGCACAGGCTCTGCTCATACCAGCGGCCCCAGGCCTCGTCGGTCAGCGCCTTGAGCCGTGCCGGCGAGACATAGCCCGCCGCCCGCTCCGCCACCAGGGCGCGCTCGAAATCGAAGCGGGCCGGGATATTGACCAGGAAGGTGGCGGCGCCGTCGGCTTCCGCCCAGGCGATGGCCTGCTGCTCTTCGGGGGTCTGCGCCTGCTCGAACAGAGCGCTGCGCACCAGGGTCTCGGCGAAGATGGAGGCGGTCTCCGCCAGCGTCATGGGGTAGCTGCGCTGGCTCATGGGCAGATCGCGAATGAGCCAGTTGTGCCAGGCGTGACCCAGCTCGTGGGCCAGGGTAATGACGTTGTCCATGGTGCCGGCATAGGTGATGAAGACCCGCGGCTCCACCGGCTCGGCAAACTTGGTGCAGTAGGCCCCGGTGCGCCGGTTGGGGGTGGGCGCCGCATCGATCCACCCCTTTTCGGCCATCATGCGGGCAAACTCGCCCATCTCGGGATCAAAACGAGAGAACGCCTCGGCGATGATCTCGATGGCCTCCTCGAACGGGATCTCGCGGCTCACCGCGGCCGGCGGCGGGGCAAACAAATCCTCCGGCCCCAGCTCCTTGATGCCGAGGCGCTCGGCCATCAGCCCCAGCGCCCGCTGACCCAGCCCGCGTGCACGCCAGGTCTCCTGCATCAGGGTATCCAGGGTCGCCCGCTCGATATGGCTCTGATGGCAGGAGAGATCGAGCGCATCGAGCTGGCGGCTGCGGGCGCGCTGGCGCGAAAGCTCAAGCCGCCAGCCGTTGAGGGCGTTGAGGATGGCTGCCACCGTCTCCTGCTCCCCCTCCCAGCCGGCGCTGATGGCATCGAACGCTTCCCGGCGCAGGGCCCGCAGCGGGCTGGAGAGCAGGTTGCTCGCCTCGGCCAGCCCCATCTCGCGGCCATCGATCACCAGCCGGATCTTGCCCACCAGATCGTTGTAGAGGTTGCCCCAGGCGTGCAGACCGTCGGTGCCAAGGCCGATCACCAGCTGCTCCGCCTCCACCGGCAGGCGCTGATCCTGCAAAAGGCGCTCGTGGCGCAGCCGGTACGCCTCCTCCCCCAGCAGGGAGTCAGCCATCAGCTGCTCGAATTCGGGTTCCGGCAGGGCCAGCATCAGATCCTCGACCGGGGCCAGGGTCTTGAACAGATCGGCATTGAGGGCGCGGGCACGGGAGGCCAGCTGCTTGGCCAGCTCGTCGCGGGCATCCTGGCTGCCACGGCAGGCCGCCAGCACGGCCAGGTTCCAGCCAATGTTGCGAATGCGCTGGGCCCGCAGCCGCACCTCGCGCAGGAAATCCTGCAGCGCCTGCGCATTGGCCCGGGCGGCGCCAAGCCTCTCGATAAACTGGCCGAGCTCGTCCAGACTGGCGCGCGCCAAGGCGAGATCGGCGGCCACCTGCGGACAGTCGAGGGCGGGATAGATATGCTGGTTTTGCCACTGTTGTGGGTAGATTCGTTGCTGCATCAAATGCTCGTCATCAGGTTGCGGGGCCGAGCCCCGTTGAATGCGCGTGGCGAGCCACAGGGCCCGCCACCAGGATAAAAACCGCCGTGCTGCCTACACCAGCCGCTCGAGGCGGACGACCGCCTCTTCCACATAATCGAGGCTCTCCTGCCAGAAGGCGGGCTCACGGATGTCGACCCCCAAATGCTTCTCCACCAGCTCTTCTGCGCTCATGCGACCGGTGTCGCGCAACAGCTCCCGATAGGCGTGGACGAACTCGCGCCCCGCCCGCGCCTGCTGGGCATAGAGCCCCAGGCTGAACAGGTAGCCAAACAGATAGGGGTAGTTGTAGAACCCGAGCTCGGCGATGGAGAAATGGCCCTTGCTGGCCCAGAACAGCTCGTCATATTGACTCAGGGTGTCACCATACCACTGCTGCTGCGCCGATTTCATCATCTGCCGCAGCTGGCCGGCTCCCACATAACCCTCCTCCCGCGCCGCCACCAGGGCCCGCTCGAAGGTAAAGCGGGCCGGCACGTCGAGCAGCAGGCTGGCTGCCCGCTCCCCGTCCAGCCAGGCGATAGCCCGGCGCTGCTCCATGTTGTCGGTGGCCGCCAGCAGGGCATCGCGCACCAGCGCCTCGGCAAACAGGGAGGCAGTCTCCGCCAGCGTCTTGGGGTAGTCACGCTGCTCCAACGGCAACTCCCGCATCAGCCAGCTGTGCCAGGCGTGCCCCAACTCATGAGCGAGCGTGATGACGTTGTCCAGGGTCCCCTCGAAGGTGAGAAACACCCGTGGCTCGGGCGGCTCGGCATACTCGGTACTGTAAGCGCCGCTGCGCCTCTGTTCACTCGGGGCGGCATCAATCCAGCCATTGGCCGCCATCATGCGAGCAAACGCCCCCATCTCGGGATCAAACCCGGCGAAGGCATCGGCCACCAAGGTCAGCGCCTGCTCGAAGCTGATGAGGCCGCTCGCCCCGACAGGCGCCGGGGCATAGAGATCCCAGGGGGCGAAGTCGTTGATCTGCTGGGCGCAGGCCATGGCGCGCAGGGCGCGCCGCCCCAGCTCCTTGTGCTCGCCGGCCGCCGTCATCAGGGTCTCCAGGGTGGCCCGCTCCAGGTGCCCCTGATGGCAGGAGAGATCGAGCGCATCCCACTTGCGTTCCTTGCCGCGCTGGCGAGCCAGCTCGTTGCGCCAGCCGTTGATGGCGTTGAGGATGGCGGCCACCGTCTCCTGCTCCGCCCCCCAGGCGGCCTGGATGGCGTGCCAGGCCGCGGCGCGCCTAGCCCGCTGCGGGTGGGCCAGCAGGTTGTCCGCCTGAGCCAGCCCCATGGGCTGCCCCTCCACCACCGGCCTGAGCCTGCCGACCAGGCTACCGTAGAGATCCCCCCACCCCTGCAGGCCATCCACGCTCAGCCCCGCGATCAACTGCTCGCTCTCGAGCGACAGCCACTGATCCCGCTGGCGCCGGTCGTGGCGAATGGCGTAGGCGAGCTCGAACAGCTCGGGATCCTGCAGCAGGGCGCGCACCTGCTCCTCGGGGGCTCGCACCCAGAACAGGGCCACCGGTTTGCAGAGCTGGGCCAGGCTTGCCTGCAACTGCTGGCCGCGGGAGAGCAGCAGCCGGGCCGCCTCGTCGCGCCCGTCCCGGCTGAGCCGGTTGTAACCGTAGGTCTGCCAGTTCCACTCCAGCAGGCGCACCTCGCGCCAGCAGGCCCGGATGGCCCGCAGCAGATGGCGCAAGGCATTGATGTCACTGGTCTTGGGGAGTTCATCCAGCAGGGGTTGCAGGCGCTTCATGGCCTCGCGGGCACGCTGGAAGTCGGCGTCGATCGCCGGGCAGTCGGGGGCGGCATAGATGTGATCATCCTGCCAAACGGGTGGTTTCATGACGTTCCTTGTCTGTTTGCATCCATGTGGGTTGACCCCGCCTCTGTGAGCGGGTGTCAACCGGATAGTACGAAAGGAGGCCGGCCCTTGCCTAGCCCCCATCCGAGGCAACAGACGAGACAGTATCTGACGGGATGACCCGCTATCGCGGGAAATGCCCCGCCGACAGTCAGGTCACTGGCACTATTTGGCGGGCTTGAGCTTGCTCACCAGGGTCATGGCCAGCACCAGCACCAGCCCGGCCACCACGCCGGCCACGGCGTTGAGCAGGGTAGGCGTCACCAGTGCGAGGGCGGCGCCGACCGCAGGCAGGGTGGCCACGGCAGCGGCAGTCCCTTCAATCAGGTGGTGCACGAAAGGCCAGCCGTGCACCAGGATGCCGCCCCCCACCATGAACATGGCGATGGTGCCGACCAGCGCCAGCAGGTGCATCAGTCGCGGCGCCGTCACCAGCAGCCCCTGCCCCACCGCCCGGCGCAGGGCGCCACCATCGGGCTTTTGCAGCAGGTGCAGGCCAATGTCGTCCAGCTTGACGATGAGCCCCACCAGACCGTAGACCCCCGCCGTCATCAATACGGCAATGCCCGCCACCACCGACAGTTGCAGTGCCAGGCTGGCCCCCTGCACTGTGCCGAGGGCGATGACGATGATCTCGGCCGAGAGGATGAAATCAGTGCGAATGGCCCCCTTCACCTTCTGCTGTTCAAACGCCACCAAATCATCGGGAATAGGTGCGGTATGTGCCTCCCCCTCGCTCGCCTCATGGGGCAGAAACTTGTGGGCCAGTTTCTCGGCCCCCTCGAAACAGAGGTAGGCGCCCCCCAGCATCAGGAGCGGGGTGATGAGCCATGGCACCAGGGCACTGATGGCGATGGCGGCCGGCACCAGAATCAGCTTGTTGCGAAACGACCCCTTGGCCACCGCCCACACCACCGGCAGCTCCCGCTCCGCCCGCACCCCGCTTACCTGCTCGGCGTTGAGAGCCAGATCGTCCCCCAGCACCCCGGCGGTCTTCTTCGCCGCCACCTTGGTCATCAACGCCACGTCGTCGAGTACGCTGGCAATATCGTCAATCAGGGCCAACAAACTGGTTCCGGCCATATCAGAAAATCCTTATGTCAGTAGAAGAGAGCTTCCCGCAGCACACCACGCCCTTGTTGGCCACGACGTTGGTCATCAGCGCCACGTCGTCGAGTACGCTGGCAATATCGTCAATCAGGGCCAACAAACTGGTTCCGGCCATCTCAGAAAATCCTCATCAGGGTAGTCAGGGTCCCACGGTTCACCGGCGGCAACTGCCGATGTCGAGAGCGATGCCGGCCGAAGGGGGATCCCTATTGCGGGAAAAGATGGCACAGTGTAACCAGAAGCCGCCCGTTCGGCAGCAACCACATCAGGGTCATTTGGCCTTGATTCATCCGGTGCCCGCAGGCCCAAGGAGTGTTCCATGCAACCCTGGCAACCGCTGCTCACATTCTGGTTTGGCGAACAGAGTAACGACGTCACCCGCGCCAAACGCCAAGCGCCCCTCTGGTGGGGAAAAAACAGCGACACCGACGCCCTGCTCGCCAGCCGCTTCGGTGACCAGGCCACAGCAGCCGCCGCCGGTGAGCTTGCCCACTGGGCCGAGGCGGCCGAGGGCCGGCTGGCCCTGATCCTGCTGCTGGACCAGCTGCCGCGCAACATCCATCGCGGCACCCCGGCCGCCTTTGCCCAGGATGCCAAGGCGCGGGATCTCTGCCTCAAGGGGCTCTCGCTGGGAGCGGATCTGGCGCTGCCACCGCTGGGACGGATCTTTTTCTACCTGCCGCTGGAACACGCCGAATCCCGCGAGCAGCAGGCCAGAAGCGTGACCCTGTTCGAGGGACTGGCAGCCGAACAGGCTGACGGCCCGGCGCGGGAGACCTTCGCCGGCTTTGCCGACTTTGCCCGCCGCCATCAGGTGATCATCGAGCGTTTTGGCCGCTTCCCCCATCGCAACACCATTCTGGGCCGCGCGAGCACAGAGGAAGAGGCCGCCTTCCTGCTGCAACCGGGTTCAGGTTTCTGACCCATAAAAAAATCCCCGCCATGTGGCGGGGAGCTGACACTCGCGGTGATCACCGGATGCGATAACGAGCGATCTGCTGGTGAATATTCTCGGTGGTCACATTCAACTCTTCCGCCGCAGCCGATGTCTCTTCCGCCGTGCTGCTGGTCTGCTGGACCACCTGGGCAATCTGCTCCACCTGATGGGCAATGGACTCCGCCGCCGAGCTCTGTTCGCGAATCGCAACGGTGATCTCCCCGACCTGATCCATGACGCGATGGGAAGCGTGACGGATCTGGGTAATGATCTCCCCGCTTTCAGTGGCCATGGCCACCCCCTGCGCCACTTTCTCCTCCACCTGTACCATCTTGGTCACCGTGAGCTGGGAGCCCTGTTGAATCGCCTCCACCGTCTCCGAGATCTCCCTGGTCGATTGGGCCGTCCGCTCCGCCAGTTTACGCACCTCGTCAGCCACCACGGCAAAACCTCGACCCTGTTCACCGGCTCGCGCGGCTTCAATGGCCGCATTCAACGCCAGCAAGTTGGTCTGCCCCGCCACATCGCTGATCACGTTCACCACGCCACCGATCCGGGAAATGCCATCACCCAATGCCGATACTTCGCTGGAAGCCTGACGAATGGCCTCTGCGATCTCGTTGATGGCTTTCACCGTTCTGTCTATCGTGGTCCCCCCATCGCTGGCGAGCTTGCCGGATTCATTGGTGATGCGGCTGGCCTCCTGGGTTCGCTGGGAAATATCCGTGATGCTCACCGTCATCTCCTCCACCCCGGCGGCAATGAGACTGGTGGCGTCGTTGGCCTGACTCGCCGACGAGGCAAGGTGATGGGCCGCCTGGGAGAGCGACTCGGCAGTGCTCTTTATCTGCAGGCTGCCCACTGAAAACTCGGTAAAGGTTTGCTGCAAGGTGTCCAGCAGACGGTTGACGGCCGAAAGGGTCAGGCCAATCTCATCTTGCTGGGCCACCTTGGCCCGCAAGGTAAAGTTCAAATTGTGCTGAATATCGGAGAGCGTCGCCATCGCCAGCCGCAGCGGATTGGCGACCTGTCTGAACAACCAGATAAACAGCACCAGGGTCAATATTCCGGTACCGCCAGAAATAAACAGCATGGTCTGGAGGCTATTGTCGTAGTTCTTTTCACCCTGCAGTTTGACTGCAGCCCCCAAATCCATGTTGAATTTCACATGTTTATCTATGGCCTTGGAAAACTGCTCGAACAGTGGCATGACATTGCTGGCGATAAAGTCTCTGGCCTCGGTGTTTTTATTATCGCGAGACAATATCAGGACCTTTTCTATCTCCTGATAATATTGCTCAATGATGCGCTGATCATCCGTCGTCAGTTGCCGATCCTCTTCATTGGAGAGCATATCGGCTTGGTATTTTTGCAACAGAGAGCGGATTTCAGTACGAAGGTCTGCGATGCCCGTTTCAATCTGATTCATCTTGCTGTTGTCGGTATTGAGCACATGGGTCTGGATCAAGGCATGCAATGCGTAAAAATCGGCTTGTACCTGTTTGATGAGGGAGATGCTGGGCACCGTATTGTCGGTGACATAGCCGAGATCAGTGTCGGCAGCAGAGAGTCGGTTGATGCTGAACCAGCTGAGAAAGGTCAGGGCCAGCATAACCAGCAGGGCAATGAGTTGAAGCCGGCGAGCAATGTTCATAAAGGCATACTCCGTTAATAAACTCCATTGCAGTGTAGACGATGGGCAACCTCCGGATGGCCCGTAAAATGTGCGCATCCTTGCACATCTGTCACTGCTGCCAGCCCTCGCGTTTCACCCGCTGCCGATGGTCAGAACCAGGCCCGAAAATAACCTCGCTGGCTGAATCTGAATGCGAAAAAGACCCGGCTACGACTGTGCCGGCCAGCCAATAAAAAAGAAGGAAGACATGTTGTCCTCCTTCTCGCTATTTATCTTCGCTCGGGATGACCCGGCCGACCCGCAGTGTGGCGGCCGTCGATGAAGGTCACGCCGCCTCCGCCAGCTCCTCTTCTTTTTTCTGGTAAGCCTGCGGCGTGAGCCCCAGCAGCTCCTGCACGGTGGAGGCCACCGTGATGGAGGAGATGGTGCCCACCAGGATGCCGGCGAACAGGGTGAAGGAGAAACCGTAGAGAGCGTCGCCGCCGAACAGCAGCAGGGCCCCCACCGTGAACAGGGTGGTGCCCGAGGTGATCATGGTACGGCTGAAGGTGGCCTTGATGGCCACGTCGGAGCAGTCGTGGATCCCCATCTGGGTGCGCGAGCTGAGCAGGTCACGCAAGCGGTCGGAGATGACGATGCTGTCGTTGAGGGAGTAGCCGATCACCGCCATCAGGCCGGCGATGACGTTGAGGTCGAACTCTATGTTGAACAGCGCCAGCAGCCCCAGCGCCACCAGGCCGTCGTGCAGCACCGACACCAGGATGCCGATGGCTTGGCGCCACTCGAAACGCACCGCCAGGTAGGCGGAGATGGCCAAGGAAGCCACCAGCACCGCCAACATCCCCTGCTGGAACAACTCGGCGCCCACTTGGGGGCCGACGATGGTGGTGCGCAGCAGCTCCACCGGCAGGTTGAGCTGCTGACCCAGCATCACCGCCAGCTCTTCGGCCGGCCAGGGCAGCTCGTGGGGCGGCAGCTTGATCAGCCACTCGCCGGGCACGCCGGCGCCGTGCAGCTCGACCACGCCCGCCAGGGGAGCCGTCAACAGGGCGTTGAGCTCATGGGCCTCCTTCAGGGTCTGGATACGAAACTCCAGCAGGATGCCGCCGGTGAAGTCGAGGCCGAGGGAGAGGCCGTTGATGGCGAGCACCGCGATGCTCGCCACGGTCAGCAGCACGGAGGCCCACAGGCCGATGTAACGCCAGCGGGTCAGCCCCATGGCAATGATCATTCTCAGCATTCTTCTTCCCTCGACAGCAGATGGCTCTGGCTTCCCGCAGGGAAGCCCGTGACGCGGGCGCGGAGCAGGCTCGAACGCGCGGCGCGATGACACAGGTGGTGATCAGTCATGGTCACACCCTCAGCAGCTTGGCGCTGCTCTTGCCCCACAGGGGGTTGATGATGGCGCGCGTGCCCCAGATGCCGGTCACCATGCTGGAGATGAGGCCCAGGATCAGGGTGATGGAGAAGCCCTGCAGCGGCCCGGAGCCGATGGCATAGAGCACCACGGCGCAGATGAGCGTGGTGATATTGGCATCGAAGATGGTGCGAAACGCCGAGCGGTAGCCAAAGTCGATGGCGTTGGCCAGCGAGCCTCCTTCCCGCAGCCGGTCCTTGATCCGCTCAAAGATCAGCACATGGGTATCCACCGCCATGCCGACGGTGAGCACCAGACCGGCGATCCCCGGCAGGGTCAGCACCGCGCCCGGCAGCACTGCCAGCATGCCTACCTGCATCAAGAGGTTGGCGATGAGCGCGGTGATGGCGACCCAGCCGAACTTGCGATACCAGGCCATCATGAACAGCATCATGCCCGCCATGCCGAACGCCAGCGCGGTAAAGCCCGCCTCTATGTTCTGCAGACCCAGGGTCGGGCCTATGCTGCGCTCTTCTAGGATCTTGAGGGGCGCGGTGAGGGCGCCGGCCCGCAGCAGCATGGCCAGCTCCTGGGCTTCCGGTACGCTGCCAATCCCGGTGATGCGGAACTGGTTGCCAAGGGCGGTCTGGATGGTGGCGACGTTGATCACCTCGCTCTGGGCCCGCAGCTTGCCCTGGGCGTTGGTCTTGTACTCGGTGAAGACGGTGGCCATCGGCTTGCCCACGTGCTGGCGGCTGAACTGGTTCATCTTGCTGCCGCCCAGGCTGTCGAGCACGATGTTGACCTGGGGTTGCCCCATCTCGCCCATGTTGGCGCGGGCATCGACGATGTGCTCACCGGTCAGCACCGGCTTGCGAGCCAACCCAATCGCCTGGCCGTTGCGATCCGCCATGAAGAAGCGGCTGTCGGCCTGGGCCTCGTAGAAGGCCAGCGACGCGGTAGCCCCGATCACCTCTTTCGCCTGCTTGGGATTGTGCACCCCGGGCAGCTCGATGCGGATGCCGTCCTGCCCCTGGCGCTGCACCGAAGCCTCGACGATGCCAAGCTCGTTGATCCGCTTTTTCAGGATCGACAGGTTCTGGGTCACCGCGTTGTTGGCCAGCAAGGTGCGCTCGGCCTCGCTCATCACCAGTCGCAGCTCGTTGCCGCTGCGCTTGAGGGTCCACTGATCCTGCCGGGTGCCGGCGGAATCCTTGATGATGGTGAGCCAGGGCGCCTGATCGGCCACCTCAGGTAGGGTCACCCTCACCTCCCCTTCGCTCACCCTGGCCACGTTGGCACCGCGCAGGCGCGCCTCGCGAAACTGGGTGCGCAGCATGTCCACCAGGTTCTTGGTCTGGTTGTCGATAACGAAGCTGAGATCGACCCCGATCAGCAGCTGGGAGCCGCCGCGCAAGTCCAGTCCGAGCTTGATGGGGGCGGCGCCGAGCTGACTGATCCAGCCCGGGGCGTTGGAGTAGAACTCCAGGGTCAGCGCCGAGCTGTCATAGCCCTGCTGCTCCAGCAGTTGCTTGGCGCGCTGCTGCTCGGCCTGGCTGGCAAACACCAGCTCGACCCGCTCGCCCTGCTGCACCTGCTTCTGCGGCTCGATGCGGTTGTCGGCCAGCAGGGTACGCTGCGCCTCGGTCAAGCTGGTCTGGCCGTGCAGACCGAGGGAGGGCTGCTCGCCGAAGAAGGTGGGCAGGGAGTAAAAGGTAAAGGTGAGCAGCATGAGCAGCAGCAGGGCGTACTGCCATCTGTTCATGCGGTTCAAGGTGATACGACTCTTTTTTCTCATGAAATCAGCCTCTGTCAGGAGAAGGCGGCGCACTCGCCACGCCCGGGTGGCGGCACGCAAAAAAACAGGAATAAGACAGTGGCCCGCTCACGCGCGGTGAGCAGGCATCAGGCGGCGATGAGGTGGTGCGAAAGGACCGGACCCCATCGGGATCAGGCGAGGTAACTCTGACAGAAACGGTATTGCAGGTGCTGGCGCTGCAACCGGTGCCGATGGATGGTGGCAAACCGATCGCGGAAACTGTGTTTGCGATAGAAGAGGGCGGCATAGAACAGCAGGCCGCACAGCAGCAGCAGGATCGCATGCTGGGACCAGCTGGTGACAAGCTCGTACACCACGCTGCCAGGCTGGTTATCGCTGCGCAGGGAGTGCTCGAGCCGCAGCAGGTGATTCTGGTACGAGCTGACGAACTTGACGATGCCGTCGTCGCTGTCGCTGGCACTGTGGCTCACCTGGCCGCCATCGGACGGCGCCGCGGCGTCATCCATTAACTGACCATGTTGGGCGTGATGCTGGGATACGGGCAGGGAAACCCCCTCCACCGAGAGGGTGGAGAACAACAGAGCGAGGGAGATGAGCAGGCTCATCAGCACCAGTTTCACTTTGTCGATCAGGTTCAAAAAGTTAATTCCCGCATAACAGAAAGGGCAAACTACCACAGGGGGCCCGTTGGAACAAGGATGAAGGGGATCGCCAACCCCCTTCCCCACAGGCTGGCCGCAACCATTACCCTTCAGACATCTGCCTGAAATCGCGGGCATAACCCTTGAGCAGGCTGTAGAGATGGGCCCGCTGGGAGATGTCCAGCGACTGGCTGAGATCGCTCAGCCAGTTGACGGTGCGCTGGCGCGACTGATCGGTATAGCCGGTAAAGCGGCCATCCATCAGGCCGTCTCCCTGTTGCAGCAGGGCGGTGAGCTGGGCGCCGAAGTCCTGGCTCTGGCGCTGTTTCATCAGCCGATCCAGCTCCTTGGTCCAGGCGGTCTGGAACTCAAGCCAGGGGGCCTGCAGTTCGTACTGCCACTGGGCCCACTGGGCCACCAGCGGAGCCTGGGCCGGTTTCACCTCGCCAATCCAGAACACCAGTCGCTCGTTCATCTTGTCGCGAAACTCCTTGAGCATCTCCTCCCTGGGCTTGTCGGCAAACTCCTTTTCCCGCTCGGCTTGACGGGTGAGCCTGTCCTTCATGAACATGGCCACCTGCGCCTCGGTCAGGGTGCGCGCCAGCCGCACCGCCCGCGGCACCGTGTCCTCCAGGGTGCGGGTCAGGCTCTGCTGGGCCGCATCCAGATGGCGGGAGACCTGGGCCGGGGTCATGGGGCTCGCCACCGCCTTGGCCAACGCATCGAGATCCTTGGCGTAGCGCGGTACCTCATACTGGCGGTGCCAGGCCATCAACCCCTTCACTTCGTTGTCCAGCAAGCGCTTCTGGCTGCGATCCAGCGAGAAGTAGTCGTCCAGCTGCCAGACGATGGCCACGTCGAGCCAGTAATAGACGACCCGGGTGGAGCAGCCGGCCAGCAGCAGACAGAGCAGCAGCAGACTCCAGCTACTGGGCTTGCGCCAGGAAAAGGTGGTCACCATGCAGGGCTCCAATGTTGATGAAACAGGGTTGTCGATACGGATGATTCATAATGCCTGACCCTCTACTCCAGCCGCTGCCGGTTGAGATCGATCAGCGCCTGGTAGTCAGGCCCTGGCTGCTGCTCGGCCATCAGCAGCGCCCACAGCAGCCCTATGTAGTCGACCCAGGGCAAAAAGGCCCGGCTCTGAAAGCCGCGCGGGCCGACTGGCCCCCCTGCCCGCTCGCAGTAGGCCTGCTCCAGCGCCTCGCGCTGGGCATCCTGCCAGTTGTGGGTACGCTGGATGCTGGCCACCTCGAAGCCGGGATGCCCGGCGGCGCCATACTCCCAGTCGATGACCCAGGGCCGGCTCCCCAACAAATTAGCCGGATTGAGATCATGATGGCAAGGGAGCCAGCAATCGGCAGGCTCGCGGCTGGCCAGCAGCCCCCGCTCCAGCGCAGGCAGCCAGGCCGGCACCCGGGCCAGCCTGGCACGATAGCCGGCGCTGTGGGCCCGCACCGCCATCACCACGCTCGGCACCGGCAACCGGTGCAGCCGCGTCAGCACCCCGGCCAGCAGCACTGGCTGCAACGCAGCCGGGGGCGGCGCCGCCAGCCAGTTCGGCTCGTCGCACCAGTCCAGCAGCATCAGGCCAGTGGCGGGATCGCTGTGATGGCAGGGCATGGCCAGCCCCTGCCCCACGGCCCCCTGATAGAGCTGCCATTCGGTGGCCCGATCGATGCCAAGGCGTACCGGATCGGGGTGGCCCTGGCGCAAAAAGTGACTGCGCCCCGAGGGGAGGCGCAGTCGATAGTTGCAGTTGGTCAGGCCGCTGGCCAATGGCTCCAGCCGGCCCGAGCGCCAGGGTGGCGGCAGGCAGGCCAGCAGGGCGCGCTCGGCGGCCGCCAGAGAGTCCTCGCTCGACTTACCAGCCAAAGGTGGACTTCTTGGCCTGCTTGCGGATCTCCTTCTGATCGGCCCACAGCAGCTCGCCGTTTTGCAGATCCATCAGGTTCATGGTCATCTGGTAGTAGACATCCTTCACCTTGCCGTTGTCCTTGACGATGCTGGCGAGGTTGCCATAGACCATGTAGCGGGCGCCGGTCTGCTTGCCCAGGCGCACCATGGAGGCGGGATCCACCATGCCGCTGCTCTGCTGATATTCGAGCTGCTGCTTGACCGCCGCCACCTTGCTCATGTCGACGAAGCGGAACTTGCCGGCGCGCAGCAGCTTGGTGCGGATGGTGTCGGTGATGGCCTCGGTGTCGATGTGCTCGGAGGTCTTGTTGCGGATGGAGTCCATGAACATCACCGGGCGGCCGCCGGCGGTGATCTCGCTGGTGGCCGGCGATGCCAGCATGGAATCCGCCATCTTGTCGGCGATGGCCTGCAGATCGCTTGAACCGTAATCGACGGTCACCGTCTCGGTTTCGGTCGGATCGCCATAGCTGACGGTGGTGCTGGAGCAGCCGCCCAGCAGCAGGGCGCCGGTCAATATCAGCAGGGCATGATTCATTTTCATCAGTAGGATTCCTCAATCACTTCGCGTACGTAAATCCGGTAGCCCCGGGCGGCCGGGCTCGGCGCCAGGGCAGAGAGGGTGCGGGTCTGATAGCCGTGCAGCTTGAGCGGCGTCCAGCCGCGGCCATCGCTGGCGACCTCCTGCCCCGCCTCATCATACCAATAGAACAGGTATTGCAGCTTGTTGTCGCCGCGCTGGGTGCTGGCCGCCGCCACATTGACCTGCAGCAGGCCGTTTTGTTCGCGCCGGCTGAGCTCGGTCAGGGTGACATTGACGTTTTGATGCTGCTCCGCCACTGGTGCGGAGCCCGGTGCTCCATAGAGCGCCACGCCGGAGGTATTGGTGGTGCAGCCTGCCAGCAGCAGAACCAGGCCCAGAGCCAACCCGTGTGCTTTCATCTTGCTCTCCTTGCCGGCGACCCCGAGGGGCCCGACCGGTCACTCATGTGTATTGCCATCGTTCGCCGTCACAGCGGCATCACCCGCGTCGTCAGCCCGGCGCCGAGGCGCTGCACCCACACCAGGGTGGTGCGTCCCTGATGGATGGTGAGCGGCAATTGCCGCTGCGCTGCCCCCGCACCCAGGGTAAGGTTCACGTCGCCCGCAGGCAGCATCCCCTGCCAGCTCGCTGCCTGCGCCGGCAGCGTCAGCCAGCTGCGGGTGTCGGCCCGCTCCGAGAGGGTATTGAAGATGCCGACCAGAATGTTGCCCACATCGCCCCCCTCCTTGGCCGCGGTGCGCCGCACCTGCTCCTTGGCCACCAGCCGCAAGGCCTGGCGGGTCAGCATGCCGGGCAGCCGCTCCTGCAGATCTTTGGCCGCCAGCGCCTCCAGCCTGACCAGCTCGCTGGTCTGCTCGACCCGCTTGCCCACCGATACCGTGAGCGGCCCGGTGTCGCTGGCCCGATTATCGTAATAGGGGATGGCGACGGTAAAGGTGCGAAAATCGCCGCCGGAGGTGGCGATGGGCAGCGGCAGGAACAGCTCGCGCCGTGCCGGGATCAGCCCATCTTCAAACAGCACCACCAGCTGGCCCTGACTCTTGGCCAGGGGCGGCGCCTTGCGGCCCACCTTTTTCTCGGTTTCGCGGATCTCGTCCGCGGCGCCCCGCAGCACAGCCAGGCGCAGCAAGGCATCCTGCAGGCTGCGGTTGTCCGGCGCTATCTGGTAGCCACGCTGATAGTCGACCCAGGCATCGTTGAGATCGCCGGCCGCCTCATAGAGCACGCCGGAGAAATAGAAGGTATAGGCGTTCTGGAAACCGTTCTTGACCCGCCCGATCAGCCGGTCGAGCTCGGGGGCGCCGCGCGACATCAGCTGGCGCATCTCCCCTTCGGCCTCTCCCTCTTCGTTCTTTTGCTTTGCCTTGCGCACCTCGTCGGCCCGCCGTTTGAGGGCCTGCTCCTGCACCAGGTTGGCACGGCGCACCTCCACCAGGGCGCCCTCGGCATCCCCGCGCTGCAGATAGTTGAGAGCCAGATAGTGGTGCAGCATGGTGCGCTCGTAATCGGGTGCCCGGTAGGCCATGGTCTGGTCGTTGGTGAGCAGGCTGCCCGCCTGGGCCAGCCCCTGACTGACCCGGTACTGGGCCTGATTGTCTTCCCACGCCAGCCGGCTGTCGGCGGCGGCAAAGGCCTGCTTGCTGGCGGCGTCCTGACTCGCCAGCCAGGCGATGCGCCCCTGCTCGAGCCGGTCCAGCACATAGGTATCGTCCCCCGGCGTGGAGTCACGCACCTCGGGCAGCGCCTCGGCGGCATGGCCCAGCAACAGCTGGTTGCGCAGCGGCACCATCTGATCGGAATAGGAAACGAACATGTCTTGCCAGTGGGAGGCGCAGCCCCCCAGCAGGGAACCGGCCAGCAGCAGACCGGCCAGTGGCAGGCGCGGCATCACAGGCTGAGCAGGGGTCCCAGCGGCTGGCCGCCGACCAGATGCAGGTGGATGTGGTAGACCTCCTGCCCGCCGTGGCGGTTGCAGTTCATGATGAGGCGATAGCCATCCTCGGCGATCCCGGCATCCGCCGCCAGCTTGCGGGCCACGGTGAACATCCGGCCCAGCGCCAGCTCATGATCCGGCTCCACGTCGTTGACGGTGGGGATCAGCACGTTGGGGATGATCAGGATATGGGTCTTGGCCTTGGGTTGGATGTCGCGAAAGGCGGTCACCAGGTCGTCTTGATAAAGGATGTCGGCGGGGATCTCTTTGCGGATGATTTTGCTGAAAATGGTTTCTTGCGCCATGGATAACTCCTTTATATGAAAAAGAAAATTCAATGCCTGTCTCAAGCGGTTCCAACGCCCGTCATCGGGGCCCGGCAAGTGTGACACAAGCCGACATTTGACACAGCCGTTGTCCCATTCTCTTCAGTTA